>JAWWPE010000163.1:0-10616 GCA_033850895.1 Nocardioidaceae bacterium
CGGACTTCGCGGCTCTCGTCGGGGTGCAGCCCGTCGATGCCGGCCTCTCCGCTGGTCACCATGCAGTAGACGACGGTCTTGCCCTGATCGGTCCAGCGGGCGACTGCAGCTGCGGCGCCGAACTCGACGTCATCGGGATGCGCGACCACGACCAGCGCGCGTTCCCAGTTCTCGTCGACGGGTTCGAGGGGTGATGGGTTCATCCGGCTAGGCTAAGCCCGCGTTCCCTAGGGGAGGTAGCTCAGCTGGTTAGAGCACGGGACTCATAATCCCTTGGTCGCGGGTTCGAGCCCCGCCCTCCCTACCAAAATCGGCCCACAGCTCTCTCAATGCCGTGCCAGACTCCACGTCATGAAGCTCTGGCAGGTCTACGTTCTCATCGGAATCGTCGCATTCTTCGCCACCGGTTCTCAGGCGGTGCACTACTTCAACGACGGGACCGGACCGGTTGCCGGAACCGATCAGTTCTGGCGCGACGCCTTCACGGCAAATCACGCGTCGCGCTTCCTGGTCTTTGATGTCGTCCTGCTCGGATTGGCCGTCATCGTGCTGATGTGGGTCGAGTCCCGCAATGTCGGGATCGGCACCGGCTGGTTCGTCACCTACGTCGCGCTCTCGATCCTCGTCGGGATCAGCACCTTCGTGCCGTTCTTCCTCGCGCACCGTCAGCGAATCCTGGACGGACGACGCGACAGTTCTACGGCGTCGCACGGACCGTGAGGTCGTACAACACCGCCCAATGATCCGACGGCCAGCCCTTGGGGACCGAGATCCTGCCGTGCCTGAGCGGCACGAGCACCTTGCGGCGTCTGGCTGTGACCTGCGAGGTACGGATGAAGCACCTGTCCAGCTGCAGCCCGGACTTGCGCGGCTTGAGGTTGAGATCGTTGTACGACGGCCACTCGGCGTTGACCCCTTCGCAGTCGGTCGCCTCGACATCGGTGTAGCCGAACGACCTGAATGCCTTGCCCACGCCGTCGTATGCCTGCCCGCGCGCGTCGTTCATGTCGCCGGCATAGATCACCGGCAGGCCGTCGGCGACGTGATCCATCTGCGGGACGAGGGTATGGACCTGTGCCTCCCGCCGCCGTGACAGCGCCTTGCCGGACCCCGCGATGAGGTGCAGCGACACCTCGTAGTGGGAGATTCCCGATGCGCGGTGGCGCAGCAGCGCCCACGGTGCGATGTTGTGCGAGCCGCCCGGGCCGGCCGGGGTCATCGTCACAAACCCGTGCTCCACGACCTCGAAGATCGCCGTGTCGACGTTGATGCTCTGACTGATGTCCCAGCCGTCTCCGAAGAGGTGGGACTCCCAGGTTGAACCAAGCGCCTTTTCCAGGGCGTGGTTGAACGTACGCATCTGGGGGAGTCCTGCGGCTTCGGCGCCGGCAACGACCGAGACACTGCTGTTCTTGTAGAGCTCGGTCATCAGCCGACACCGCGTGGCATACGGCAACCCGTGCTTCCAGTCGTCGACGTGCTTGGAGTTCTTGGGGCTGAGCCGCAACGCGATCTCGTTCTGGTTGATCAGCGTCATGGAATGTGATGTCGGTGTCGCCGCGGCCCTCTTCGCGGCCTTCTTGGCAGGAGCGGACACGACCTTCGCGGGCCGCGCCCCGACCACGGCCAGCGACGTGCCGGCGTACCACGTGCCGTGATTGGACGACCAGAACACGCCTTCATTGGTCTCGACGAAGCCGACGACCTTGATCCTGAAGCCCTTCGGGCGGATCTTGATCCCCTTCTTGTCGGGCACACCGTCCAGCCCGGGCTCCTCGCGACCGTGCACACCAGCCTCGGTCGTCACCATCGTCTGCGCGAGAGCGACGAAGTTCGGCACGTATCGGTTGAAGTCGGCGAGCAGGTAGAACGTCATGTCGTCCTTGCCCTTGGTCACCACCAGGTAGTCCTTGCCCTGGCTGCGCACCCGCCCGGCGATGCCCGACAGGACATGGCCCTTGTCGCGCCGGACCATGACGAGGTCCTTGTCGTTGACCGGGTCGCTGCCTGCGACGGAATAGCCCGGCGTGGCCCGGATCGCGATCCACTGCCCGTGCTCGGGCCCGGACAGGTGTTTCACGCCCCGATAGCGCGGCATCCATTCGGCGTCCCTGTGGCTCAGGTTCCCGAGGCCGTTCGACGCCGATGCGCGGTATGCCTTGTCCTGCGCGGTCGCGAGCCAGGCCATCTGGGCCGAATACATCCGCACCATGTGGCAGTGCGGCGGAAATCCCTGCGCAGGTGTGCGGTGGAAGATCGCCCCACCGATGGACCGGAAGATCCGGTCCTTTTCCTTCCAGTCGAAGGCCGAGAGGTCGACGCAGTCGGCAAGCTTGTGGGTGCCGGCACTGGCCGCCACGGTGGTGTTGAACGATCCCTGCATGACCGAGATGCTCTTGAGGCTCGGATAGCCCCGGATCCGGCAGTACGTCTCGATCAGCTCGATCATCCCTGGATTGGTCCAGGTGCCCCCGTCGTACGGTGACTTCACCCGCGTGTATTCACCCATGACGCGACTCCTTCCGGCCGGACTCCCGAGATTCGCTCCCTTCAGAGTCGCGGAAAACTCGCGTTTGCGGGTCGAATTCCGAACGAACGTCTCGCGGGCAAACCGTGCAGTGCGTGCGATAGCGTCGATCCGTGGATTCCTCCCGGGGCAGCGGAAAGTTGTTTCTCGCCGTGTGGTGCCTGGTCCTCCTGACCCTCGGTCTCGTGTTCACCCTGTTCGCGCAGCTTGTCGACGTGTACTTCACGCTCGATGTCGATCCGCTCGAGGCGACCGGTTCGGACGGCGTGCGCTGGGTTTGGACCGCGTCCGCCTGTGTCACGGTCGCGGTGAGCGCTGTCGCCCTGGCCATCGCGTCCGGCAGCACAGGCATGCGCTGGATGACCGCGATCACCCTGGTCATCGCAGTCGTCGCGTCGGCCGCCTTCGTCGTTCCCCGCGACCGGTTCACCCCGCCTCCGAAGCCCAACGTGCTGCCGTCCGGCTACACCCCGTGTTACAGCGGCAGCAACACCTGCAACTAGTGCGGCAGAATGAACAGATGCGTGAAGCCGCAATCTTCGACATGGACGGCACCCTGTGTGACACCTCGAGCGTGGTGCACCTGATCGAGGGCGATGACAAGAACTACGCGGCGTTTCACGCGGCGTCAGCCGATTGTCCGCCGCGTGCCGAGGTGGTCGAGGCGGCCCGGGCCGAGCACGCGAGCGGCCGCGCGATCCTCGTCGTGACGTCACGAGAGTTCATCTGGCGCGACCTGACTCTCGACTGGCTGGTGAAGCATGGGGTGCCGTACGACGAGGTGTACCTGCGGGTCGTCGGCGACTACCGCAAGGACGTCGCGATCAAGAAGGACATCCTGGATCAGATCACGGCCGACGGTTTCGAGGTGCTGGCCGCCTGGGACGACAAGCCAGCCGTCATCGAGCTGTGGCGCGAGAACGACATCGCGGTCCACGATGTCGGGCAGGTCTAGCGTCGGGTCGGCCCGACCGCACGGTCAAAGACCGAACGTTGCGCGCTGGTCCTCCGGCACGAGCTCGACGAACTCGGGATGGTCGTGGATGACCTTCGGTACGAACGGGCAGTACGGAAGCACCGTGCCGCCGCGCTGGGCGATCTCAGACAACGCCTCGGTCACCAGGGTCGAGCCGAGCCCGCGGCCCTCGAACTGCGTGAAGATTCGGGTGTGCGGGAGGGCGTATTCGTCGCCGTCCTTGCGATAGTCGACGAAGCCCGCGAGCTCGCCGTCGACGGTGATCTCGAAGCGAGAGCTGGTGGGATTGTCTTGCACGGTGCTCGTCATCCGACATTCCTCCCGGGGTGGATGTTGTCCGCAGACACGATGATGCGTCACAATGGTCGCAGGTGCTCCCAAGAACGCTGGGGAAGGCGACACTAGGGAGGCACCCGATGGCAATACAACAGAACGCGTCTTCGCCGACCACCCCGACCCGGGGTGTGCTTTTTGTGCACTCAGCACCGTCCGCGCTGTGCGCCCACGTCGAATGGGCTGCCACCGGCGTCCTCGGTGCATCGATCGACGTGGCTTGGGTGCCGCAGGTGGCCGAGCCCGGCAGCTATCGCGCCGAGGTCTCCTGGCAGGCACCGGCCGGAACCGCGGCGGCGCTGGCGTCCGCGCTGCGCGGATGGGACAAGCTCCGCTTCGAGGTCACCGAGGAGCCGACCGCGAGCTCAGAGGGTGCGCGCTATTCGTACACTCCCGAGCTCGGCATCTTCCACGCCATGACCGGACTGCACGGTGACGTGCTGATCCCCGAGGACCGCATCAAGGCGTTCCGGGTCAAGGCCGCCCTCGGCGACATCACGATGGACGAGGCGCTCGACGGGCTCCTCGGCGTCGCCTGGGACGCCGAGCTCGAGCCGTTCCGGCACGCCGGCGATGGAGCCCCGGTCCGATGGTTGCACCAGGTGATCTGAACCCGGCGACGTACGTCTAGCCGATCTCCACGGTTACGGCCGGCGACGGGGTGTTGGACGCGCGGTGCAGCAGGCGGAACTGGCGACTGCCGGTGCGAGACGTGTAGATCTCGGTCTTGTACTTGCCGCCGTCCTTGGTCTTCACCTTGATCGGGAAGTCGTCCCAGGCGGCGTCGCCGTCCTTGACCTGGACCTGCAACGTCTGCCCGGCTTCCAGCGTCGGGAACTCACCCTCGAGGGTGAAGTGTTCGCCGGGGGAGACCTGGGTGCTCGAGACGGAGATGGTGGGAGGCGGCTCGTCGGACTCGGTGGTCTCGGTCTCCGTCGGCGTGGGCGTCGGGGTGGATGTCGGTGTTGCCGTGGTGGGTTCGCTGATCGGGGGCAGGTTGACACTGCCGATGCCGCTGGCGGACACCAGGGCGGCCCCGCCCAGCCCGAACACGGCACCGACCACGGCACCGACGATTCCGAGCGAGATCGCAGCGGTCCACGCCTTGCTCCGGCGATGGGCGATCACCTCTGGTGCGAGCGGCCGGGGTGCGATTGGCTGGGGCGCGGCGGTTCCGGCTGTGGTCCCCGCCACCGGTGCGGCGAACTGACCCGTCGGTCTCGAAACTGCGGGCTGGCGCCTCAACTCAGCGGGCATCGTCGAACCGTCATGACGTACGACGGCGTTGATCGCGTCGTAGACCGTCACCAGACCGTCGATCGTGTCGTCGGAGAGGTAGAGGTCGAACCTACGGCCCAGTTCTTCACCGATCTCGACAATCGTGATCGAGTCGACTCCGAGGTCTTCCTTCAGCCTGGCCTTCGGTGAGACCTCGTCCGGCGTGCAGCCCACGACACGTACGACGATGTCCGTGAGCTGCTCGTGGACGTCCGTGGGGGTGGGCACGAGCCAAGTCTATGTTGAGTGTTCAGCGTCACGAGGACAGCACGAGGGTTCCGGCGCAGGGCGAACCACCCGCCCGTAGGATGGCGAGGTGGAAGTGCCCGTGCAGTACGCCGTCGTCCACGGCTATCGCAGGGCGTTTCGCCTCCAAGGCACCGGCCCGGCACTGCTGCTCCTGCACGGCCTCGGTTGTGACTCGTCGACCTGGTCCGAGGTCATGCCGAAGCTCGCCGAGCACTTCACCGTGATCGCGCCGGACCTGCTCGGTCACGGAGAGTCCGACAAGCCGAACGCCGACTACTCCCTCGGCGGCTACGCCAATGGCATGCGCGACTTGCTCACCATCCTCGGGATCGACAAGGTCACGGTGGTCGGACACAGCTTCGGCGGCGGGGTCGCGATGCAGTTCGCCTATCAGTTCCCCGATCGCACCGAGCGCGTGGTGCTGGTCTCGACGGGCGGACTCGGCAAGGAAGTCACTCCGCTGATCCGCTTCCTCACCGTCCCGGGCAGTGGATCGCTGCTGGCCGCGGCGACGTTCCGGCCGTGGCGCCCGCTCGTCGCCGGCGCACTGCGGTCGTTGTCGAAGCTGCCGATCAGCGCGACCCGCGACCTCGACGAGGTCGCCAGCATCTACGAGTCGCTGGCTGATCCGGCCCAGCGGACGGCGGTGCAACGCGTCACGAGCCACGTCCTCAACTGGCACGGCCAGTTCGTCACGATGACAGATCGCAGCTACCTCGCCAGGCTCATGCCTGTCCTCGTCATCTGGGGTCGCCAGGACATGGTCATACCGTCATCTCACGCCGACCTGGCTCCCACCCACGCGATGTCGGATGTGCACGTCTTCGACGACTCCGGTCACTTCCCGCACAAGGATCATCCGACTGAGTTCGTACGCATCGTCGAGGAGTTCATCGCAGCCAATGAGCCGGCGCACTATCACCGGGGTCGCTGGCGTGCACTGCTTCGCCGGGGCGACCAGTTCGAGCTCGAGAGCGTGCCCACGGGCGATGAGGCCGCGACAGAACCCGCGATCAGCTGACGACAGGCTCGACGATGGCCGGGGTGGACCCGGGCCCGGGCGCGGTGAGCGCGGCCAGCTTCCTGGCCCGCTGTTTCTTGGTGTTGCCGGTCGCCACGGCGCCGATGACCACCGCGAGCCAGCCGATGAATGCGCCGGCGATGTCGTCGGCGAGGTAGTGCCAGCCGAAGTAGATCGTCGCGAGCACCACGAGCACGAGATAGAACGTGCTGATCACCTTGACGACGTGACGCTGCTTGGTGAGGTAGAGGAACATCACGGCTGACACGACGACGGACACGTGCAGCGAGGCGAAGCCGGCGATGCCGTACGTGCTGCCGCCGCCCGGATCGTCGTAGAACTTGGTGGCGCCGTGGAACAGTGCGCGTTGCAGCTGGGCCGCGCTCGTCTCGGGGAGGTCGACGAACATCGACTGCTGGACGAAGGCCGGGCCGAGGGTGGGGATGCAGTAGTAGCTGATCGCGCCAAGCACCCAGTTGAGGCTCAGCGCGGTCGAGTACCACGCGGCGACGGACGCATCCCTGCCCCACACGAGGAAGGCGCCGAGCGTCAGCGGGATCAACGGGAGGTAGGCGACGTAGACGGTCGAAAGGATCTGTGCGCTGAAGCTGACCCCGAGCAGGTGGTGCAGCACCGGCGCCGGATTGTGGTGGAAGAACAGGTTGTAGTCGATGTTGAGCATCTTCGTGTCGAAGCGATTGTGCCGGTAGAGCGGCAAATCGTTCTTGATGTTGCGATAGCTCACGTAGCAGATGTAGAAGGTCAGCAGGCCCGCGGTGATGTTGCCGACCCGCTTCCAGTCCCATTCGTCCCGAATGATCTGACGGAATGCGTCGGAGAATCCGCGGATCTTGCCCCGCATCAACGCCGCCGGGACGATGCCGATCGCGAAGAAGACCAGCCCGATCAACGGGAGTCGGATGTACGCCGGGCCCAGGAATCCGTCGGGGTCGCGCAGGGGTACGCCGACGTGGCGCGACATCGCGATTGCGGTGATGCCTACGGCGATGGAGAGCAACACCGCAAAGGTGTAGGGCCAACGACGCATGGCGTTCATCCTAGAGGCCGATGCTGAGAGCAACCACAAGGGCGCTTGGCCCTACGCGTCGCCGCCCTCCTGCGGGAGACCCGACACGGCGGTCGGGTCATCGATCCGGAACTTGGTGAACGCCTCGCGTACGGTCTCCGGAGTCACCGTGCCGCGCTGAGCAAGGCTCTGCAGCACCGAGACCACGATCGACTCGGCGTCGACCTGGAACTTGCGCCGGGCGGCCGCGCGGGTGTCGGCGAAGCCGAACCCGTCGGTGCCGAGCGACTGCCAGGGGCCGGGCACCCAACGAGCGATCTGGTCGGGCACCGCGCGCATGTAGTCACTCACCGCGACGGTCACCGCGGAGGTGTCCATCAGCTTGACGGTGATGTAGGGCATCCGGCCGTACTCGCCCGGGTTGTTGAGGTTCCATTTCTCGGTCTCGATGGCGTCGCGGGCCAGCTCGTTCCACGATGTCACCGACCAGACGTCGGCAGCGACTCCGTAGTCGGCGGCCAGGATCTCCTGCGCCTTGAGCGCCCACGGCACCGAGATGCCCGACGCCATGATGCGTGCCGTCACGTCGCCGCCGTCAGCGCGGCGATAGAGGTAGGCACCCTTGAGCAACCCTTCGACATCGAGCTCGGCCGGCTCGGCAGGTTGCGAGTACGCCTCGTTGTAGACCGTGACGTAGAAGATGATGTCCTCGCCGTGCGGGTGCGCATCGCTGGAGCCGTACATCCGCTCGAGGCCGTACTGCGTGATGTGGCTGATCTCGAAGCCGAACGCCGGGTCGTAGTGGACGACTGCCGGATTGGTCTGGGCGATCAGCGGCGAGTGGCCATCAGCGTGTTGCAGGCCCTCACCGGTCAGGGTCGTGCGGCCCGCGGTCGCGCCGATGAGGAAGCCGCGCGCCAGCTGGTCGGCCATCGCCCAGATCGAGTCGGCCGTGCGCTGGAAGCCGAACATCGAATAGAACATGTAGACCGGGATCATCGGCTCGCCATGGGTCGAGTACGCACTCCCGGCCGCCGTTGCCGACGCCATCGCGCCGGCCTCACTGATGCCTTCGTGCAGCAGCTGGCCCTTGACGGACTCCTTGTAGGCGAGCAGCAGCTTGCGGTCGACCGAGTCGTACGACTGGCCGGCCGGGTTGTAGATCTTGGCCGACGGGAACATCGAGTCCATGCCGAACGTGCGGTATTCGTCGGGTGCGATCGGGACGATCCGGTGCCCGATCTCGGGATCCTTCATCAGGTCGCGGAGCAGGCGTACGAAGGCCATCGTGGTGGCGATCTGCTGCTTGCCCGAGCCCTTCTTGAGCTCGTCGTACATCGAGTCCTCGGGAAGCTTGATGCTGACCGGATTGACGACGCGTTTGGGCAACGAGCCGCCGAGGGCATCTCGTCGGGCCTTCATGTACTGGATCTCTTCGCTGTCGTCGCCCGGGTGGTAGAACGGCGCCAGCGCGTCTCCGTCGATCTGCTCGTCGGAGATCGGGATGTTGAGCCGGTCGCGGAAGCCCTTGAGGTCGTCCTTGGTCAGATTCTTCATCTGGTGGGTCGCGTTGCGGCCGGCGAACGACTCCAGCAGCCAGCCCTTGATGGTGTGCGCCAGGATGACGGTCGGCTGGCCGGTGTGCTTCTGGGCGGCCTCGAACGCGGCGTAGACCTTGCGATAGTCATGCCCGCCGCGGGGGAGACGCTCGATGTCCTCGTCGGACAACCCCTCGACCATGGCCTTGAGGCGGGGATCGGGTCCGAAGAAGTGCTCCCGGTTGTAGGCACCGGACTCGACCGAGAGGGTCTGGAACTCACCGTCGGGGGTGCGGTTCATCTGGTTGACCAGCACGCCGTCGGTGTCGCGGGCGAGCAGGTCGTCCCACTGGCGACCCCATACGACTTTGATGACGTTCCAGCCCGCGCCGCGGAAGTACGACTCCAGCTCCTGGATGATCTTGCCGTTGCCGCGGACGGGCCCGTCGAGCTGCTGAAGGTTGCAGTTGATGACGAACGTGAGGTTGTCGAGCTCTTCGCGGGCGGCGATGCCGATCGCGCCGAGCGACTCCACCTCTCCCATCTCGCCGTCACCGAGGAAGGCCCAGACGTGTTGTTGGCTGGTGTCCTTGATGCCGCGGTTGTGGAGGTAGCGGTTGAAGCGCGCCTGGTAGATCGAGTTGATCGCGCCGAGGCCCATCGAGACCGTCGGGAACTCCCAGTAGTCCGACATCAGCCGCGGGTGCGGGTAGGACGAGAGACCCTTGCCCGCGCCGTGCGAGTGCTCCTGGCGGAACCGGTCGAGCTGCTCCTCCGTCATGCCTCCTTCGAGGAACGAACGGGCATAGATGCCTGGCGCTGCGTGGCCCTGGAAGTAGATGTGGTCGCCACCGCCGGGATGGTTCTTGCCGCGGAAGAAGTGGTTGAAGCCGACCTCGTAGAGGCTTGCCGCGGACTGGTAGGTGGCGATGTGTCCGCCGACTCCGAGTCCGGGACGGTTGGCGCGGGACACCATCACGGCGGCGTTCCACCGGATGTAGGAGCGGATGCGCCGCTCGATCGCCTCGTTGCCCGGGAACCACGGCTCGCGCTCGGGTGGGATGGTGTTGATGAAGTCGGTGCTGCGCAGCGCAGGGACGCCGACATTCTGCTCGCGAGCGCGTTCTAGCAGCTTGAGCATGACGTAGCGTGCACGGCTGCGGCCGCGGCTGTCGATCATCTCGTCGAGTGAGTCAACCCATTCGGCGGTCTCGTCGGGATCGATGTCGGGCAGCTGTGTGGGTAGGCCCTCGTGGATCACGTGCGGTCGTTCCTGGCCGGATTCCGGCATGCTCACTCCCTAGATGTCTTGTGGACCCCTCCATCATTCCACCCCGGGTTCGCTACTGTGATACCGGCAAGAGGGCTGATGAACCTACTTTTCAGTAGGTTTTCGACAACGCGAAGGAGACACCGGTGGACGCGGGCAAGTTGGGCTTCGGTCCTGACACCGTCATCCAGGAACTTGGCTGGGATGAGGATGTCGACGAGGAGCTCCGTGTCGAGATCGAGCGTCATACCGGCCATGAGCTGGTCGAGGGTGACCACGGCGACGTCGTCGATGGCGTGATCCTCTGGTGGCGCGACGGTGACGGCGATCTCGTCGATGCGTTCGTCGACTCCCTGCAGGATCTCGCAGAGGGCGGCTCCGTCTGGCTGCTGACTCC
>JAWWPE010000239.1:0-4653 GCA_033850895.1 Nocardioidaceae bacterium
TTGGTCAGCCCGACGTTGCTGATCGTCTCGTCGATGGCGCCGCTGCCCTTGCCGGCCAGCGCACCGAAGTACGCGAGGTTCTGCCGCACGCTCAGATCCGGATAGACCGAGCTGGCCTGGGTGACGTAACCGACGCGTCGCCGGTTGACCGCCGACCCGGCCGGCGCGCCGAGCACGGTCACCGACCCTGCCGCAACGATCTGTATGCCGGCGATGCAGCGGATCAGGGTGGTCTTGCCACTGCCGCTGGGACCCAGCAGCCCGGTCACGGAACCGGTCTCGACGGTGAGGTCGAGCCCGGGGATCACGGTGTTCTTGCCCCGGATGACCTTGAGCTGATCGACCTCGATGGCTGCATTATTCATCATGCGATGAATATATGCTCCCGACGCCTGATGGTCAAACGGCGCGTGCCGGCGCCTACTTCTTGACGGTGAAGCTCTTCTTGGCCCCTGGTGCGTTGCCCACCTTGTTGACGGCGGTGATCGTGACGGTGTTGGTGCCGTTCGAGAGCGTGCTGCGCTTGACGGTGTACGACCGGCTGGTCGTGGTCTTGTTGTAGATCGTCTTCGAGCCGTGCTTGACGAGCACCTTGTACTTCGTGATCGGCGTGCCGCCGGTGTTGGTGGGCGAGTGCCAGCTGATCTTGCGCGTCGAGGACTTCGACGAGCCCGAGACGGAGATCGAGCGCGCGGCCGACGGAACGGTGAATGGGACGAGAGGTGCGAACTTGGTCAGGAGGCTGTTGCTGACGGGGTCGACGGCGCCGACGACGTAGACGTTGCGATCGGCGTCGAGTGCGACGTCGTTCGGGTGGTCAAGCGTGGTGGAGGGACCGGTCAACCGAGCGATGGGCGCGGCGTCGTCGTCGGCACCGGGCGCGAACACGGCAACCGAGGTGCCGCCCGGGATGGCGCCGTTGTTGCGGTTGGCCACGTAGAGGTTGTCCGACGAGTCGATCGCGAGCTGCGTCGGCGTGTGCAATGCGGTGTCGGGGCCTGCGATGGTGCGGATCGCGCTGGCTCCCGTCGTCGCGCCGGCGGCGTAGACCTGGATCGAGTCGAGACCGGCGTTGGCGACGTAGATCAGGCCTTTGCTGTCGACCGCCACGCCGGTGACTCCGCCGAAGCCGAGGTCGATGACGGACTTGGGGGCCGTGTTGCCGCCACCGTCGGCCGCATAGACGCGCAGCACCCTGTTCGTCGAACCGTTGTCGGTGACGAGCACATCGCCGTTGGGCGCGAAGGCGACGTCGGTGGGCGCCTCGAGCCCGGTATTGGGTCCGCTGATCGTCAACTGCGGTGTGCTGTTTTCGGGATTGCCGGTGACGGCGCTCGCGGCGAATCTGCTGACGGTCTTGTTGATCGGGTCGGCGGTCCACAAGCGGCCCGACCTGTCCATGGTCAGCCCGTAGGAGGAGGCGAGGCCAGATTTCGTGCCGTAGAGCCTCGAGTCGGAGACGTAGGCGTTGGCGTTGTTGACGTTCGGAGTGAAGCCCACGACGCGCGCCCCGGTGCCCTCGGTCGATCCGACGTAGACCCGTGCCCCCGTTGAAGTGACCGCAACGCTTTGCGCTCGGGCGAAGCCAGCACCGGAGGCGAACTCCCCGCCGCTGTTGCTCCATCGGGTCGGTGCGGCGTTCACGTCGGCTGCTTGTGCAGCACTGATGGTGAGGGAGGCGAGGGCGAGGCCGGTGACGGCGGCAAGAGCACGGGGGAGTGTTTTCATGTCGTGGGAATTTATCGGTCCGGAATCCGCCCTGCGAGGATTTCGGACGAATTGTCTCGAGCTGTTCACCCGACGCGAACGTGACATCGGCGATGTCAAGGTCCTACCCTTCCGGCATGGACCTGCGCGGACTTGCCCTCCTTCCCGTGCGTGTGACGGTCGCCGCGACCCAGGCGACCCTTGGCCTCGGACACCTGGCCTCACCGAACGGCCCGATCCTGCGCGAGGGTGGTTACGCCAGCCGGCTCGGGATGATCCTCGGCGAGGGCGGACTGCTCGAACAGGTCGCCAAGATCCTTGCGGATGAACGCGGGCCGGTCGGCCTCGCCAACACCTTGGCGGATCTCACCGCCGCGGATCGGCCGATCGGCCGAGCGTTGGCCCGCGACGGCCTGCTCGATCGGATGGCCGATGAGGAAGGCCCGTTCGTACGACTGCTCGAGGCCGGCGGACCGCTCGATCGCGCGCTCGGGGAGGACGGCCCGCTGTATCGGCTGCTCGCCCCCGGCGGACCGCTCGACCGGTTGCTGGCTGAGGAAGGTGCGCTGGACCGGGTCCTCGCAGAGGGTGGCCTGCTCGACCAGCTGCTCGCTGACGAAGGCATCATCGAGAAGCTCCTCGCACCGGGCGGGACCCTCGACCAGCTGATCGAGCTCGGCGCCACGTTCGATGCGATCGTGCCGCGGCTCGAGGCGCTCGGCAACGCGATCCCCAACCTCAACAGCGCGGTCAACATCCTGAGTGGTGCGGTGGAACCGCTCGGCGCGCTCGCGGGTCGACTGCCGGGAGGACGCCGTCGTACCTCCGCTGAAACCGTCCCCGCGATCGCCGCCGACGTAGACTGAACCGCATGGTGACCGAGCCGCAGCCCAATCGCTTTTCGCGGCTGCCGGCGCGCATACGCCTTGAGGACACCATCACCACCTGCGATGTCGATCCGGTGCCCGATCCCGAGCGAGGTCATGACACCGACCGCGACTTCCTGATCCGATACGGCCTGTTCGGCCTCTGAGGAATGCCGAGCGCCGGCCCGCGGTTGGGACTGGGGTGTCCGTCCTCTTCGAACCCCTGACCCTGCGCGGCGTGACCGCCCGCAACCGCATCTGGCTCGCCGCGATGTGCCAATACAGCTGCTTCGAACATGATGGGATGCCGACCGACTGGCACCTGGTCAATCTCGGCCAGCACGCGATCGGCGGCTTCGGACTCGTGATGACCGAGGCGACCGCGGTCGTGCCGGAGGGCCGGATCAGCCCCGAGGACACCGGCATCTGGTCCGACGCGCACATCGAGCCGTGGCGCCGGATCACCGAGTTCGTACGCGGTCAGGGCGCGGTCGCCGGCATCCAGCTCGCCCACGCCGGCCGCAAGGGTTCGACTTGGTCCCCGTTGCTCGACGGCGAAGGCTCGGCACCCGAGAGTGCCGGCGGCTGGGAAGCGGTCGCGCCGTCGGCGCTGGCGTTCGAGGGCTATGACGTGCCGCGCGCGCTCACCACCGACGAGGTGGCCGCGCTGCCTCAGGCATTCGCCGATGCCGCCGTCCGGGCGGAGGCGGCCGGCTTCGACGTCGTGGAGATCCATGGCGCCCACGGTTATTTGATCCACCAGTTCCTCTCGCCGCTGGCCAATCAGCGCACCGACCAGTACGGCGGCTCGTTCGAGAACCGCACCCGGCTGGTCGTCGAGATCGTCGACGCCATCCGCGAAGTCTGGCCCGAGGACAAGCCGGTGTTCGTACGCCTCTCGGCCACCGACTGGGCCCCCGACGGGTGGGACGTCCAGCAGACCGCCCGCCTCGGAGCGGTGCTGAAGGACCACGGCGTCGACCTGCTCGACATCTCGTCGGGTGGTGCCGTCGCCCATCAGCAGATCACCGCCGGCCCGGGCTACCAGGTGCCGTTCGCGCGCGAGGTGCGCGAGGCCAGTGGACTCCCGGTCGTCGCGGTCGGGATGATCACCGAGCCCGCTCAGGCCGAGCAGATCGTCACCGACGGCTCGGCCGACGCGGTGATGCTCGCCCGCGCCGCCATACGCGAACCGGCCTGGCCGTTCCGTGCCGCCCACGAGCTCGGCGTCGACCCGAAGAACGCGCCGTACCCGCCGCAGCACACCCGCGGCGCCTGGCGCTGAGAGCGGCCCGGCGGCGGTCGGAGCTGCCGCACCGGGCCGATAGGATTGGCGCGTGACCGAAGCCCCCCGCCTGGACACCGTCGCCGTAGCCGCCTCAACCCCCGAGAAGCCGCAGCCGTGGTCAGAGCTCGGTCTCAAAGCCGATGAGTACGACAGCATCCGCACGATCCTCGGTCGCCGCCCGACGGGTGCCGAGCTGGCGATGTATTCGGTGATGTGGAGCGAGCACTGCTCCTACAAGTCCTCCAAGGTGCACCTCAAGAAGTTCGGCGAGCTGCCCCAGCAGACCCCGCTCGGCAAGATGCTGGCCGGCATCGGTGAGAACGCCGGCGTCATCGACATCGGCCAGGGTTACGCCGTCACGTTCAAGGTCGAGTCGCACAACCACCCGTCATACGTCGAGCCCTACCAAGGGGCCGCGACCGGCATCGGCGGCATCGTCCGCGACATCCTCGCGATGGGCGCCCGCCCGATCGCGGTCATGGACCCGCTCCGCTTCGGTCGGCTCGACGCCGAGGACACCCGCCGCGTCATGCCGGGCATCGTCGCCGGCATCGGTGGTTACGGCAACTGCCTCGGCCTCCCCAACATCGGCGGCGAGGTCGTCTTCGACCCGTCATACCTTGGCAACCCGCTGGTCAACGCGCTCTGCGTCGGCGTGCTACGGCACGAGGACCTGCACCTCGCGAAGGCGACCGGCGCCGGCAACAAGGTCATCATGTACGGCGCCGCGACCGGCGGTGACGGCATCGGCGGAGCCTCGATCCTGGCGTCCGAGACGTTCGACGAGACCGG
>JAWWPE010000291.1:0-2664 GCA_033850895.1 Nocardioidaceae bacterium
GTCGACGTACAAGAAGGCCCTGCTCGGTCTCGAGCCCGGGCAGACGGTGCATGCGACCGGGGTCGGTGGCGACTTCGTGCTCCCCAAGGATCCGGCCGTGCCACTCCTGCTCGTTGCGGGCGGCATCGGCATCACGCCGTTCCTTAGCCAGCTGCGGCATCACCATAACCGCGACGCCGTGCTGGTCTACGGCGTCACGGGGCCGGAGGAGATCAGCTACGCCGACGAGCTCGCCGGCTTCAACGTCGTGCTGGTGTCGGCTGCGCGTCCGGACCACCTGCCGACGACCTGGACCTGGGTCGCGGCGCCATTCCTGTCGGCGGAGATCATCGCGTCGGCGGTGCCCGATCTGGCCACCCGCAGGGCATACGTCTCCGGTCCGCCGGCGATGGTCAACGCGGTACGCCCGGGGTTGGCGAAGCGCTGCAAGGGCATCAAGACGGACTACTTCACCGGCTACTGAGCGGCGAAAACTCGCCAGAGTTGATAGGAATGGACTCAACTTTGTCGGTGTTGAACTGAGTGACACTGTTTGCACAACGGGAGTACTCACATGGACCTTGCGAAATTCACCACGCGGAGCCAGCAGGCGCTGGGGTCCGCGATCTCTGCCGCGGCCGCTGCCGGCAACCCCGCCGTCGAGCCGGCCCACCTGCTCTCGGCTCTGTTGACCCAAGAGGGTGGCACCGCTGCTCCGCTGTTGCAGGCCGCGGGCGTCGACAGCCAGGCGCTGGCCGCGGAGCTCAAGTCGGCCCTCGCCGAGCTGCCGTCCGCGAGCGGTGCCAGCGTGCAGAACCCGGGGCTCAGCCGTTCGTCCCACGAGGTGCTGCAACGTGCCCAGGACCTCGCCGACCAGCTCGGTGACGACTTCGTCTCCAGTGAGCACCTCGTCGTCGGCATCGCCACCGTCGAGTCTTCCGCCAAGGCGCTGCTGACCGACGCGGGCGCCACCGCCGAGTCGCTGCAGGCCGCGTTCGTTGCCGTACGAGGCAACGCCCGGGTCACCAGCCAGGACGCCGAGGAGACGTACCAGTCGCTGGAGAAGTACGGCGTCGACCTCACCGCCGTTGCCCGTGAGGGCAAGCTCGACCCGGTCATCGGCCGCGACAGCGAGATCCGTCGGGTCGTCCAGGTGCTGTCACGGCGTACGAAGAACAACCCGGTCCTGATCGGCGAGCCCGGCGTCGGCAAGACCGCCGTCGTCGAGGGCCTCGCCCAGCGGATCGTGGCCGGTGACGTGCCCGAGTCGCTGCGCGGTCGACGGCTGATCTCGCTCGATCTGGCGGCGATGGTCGCCGGCGCGAAGTACCGCGGAGAGTTCGAGGAGCGGCTCAAGGCCGTACTCACCGAGATCAAGGAGTCCGACGGTCAGATCATCACGTTCATCGACGAGCTGCACACCGTGGTCGGTGCAGGCGCCGGCGGTGACAGCGCGATGGATGCCGGCAACATGCTCAAGCCGATGCTGGCCCGCGGTGAGCTCCGGATGATCGGCGCCACCACGCTGGATGAGTACCGCGAGCGCATCGAGAAGGACCCCGCCCTGGAGCGGAGGTTCCAGCAGGTGTTCGTCGGTGAACCCAGCCCCGAGGACACGATCGCGATCCTGCGCGGCTTGAAGGAGCGTTACGAGGCGCACCACAAGGTGTCGATCTCCGACGCCGCGCTGGTCGCTGCCGCAACCCTGTCCGACCGCTACATCCCCGGTCGCCAGCTCCCCGACAAGGCGATCGACCTGATCGACGAGGCAGGTAGCCGACTGCGCATGGAGATCGATTCCAGTCCGGTCGAGATCGACGAGCTGCGTCGCGCCGTCGACCGGCTGCGCATGGAGGAGCTCCACCTGGAGAAGGAGGAGGATGCGGCCAGCCGTGACCGACTCGAGAAGCTGCAGATCGAGCTCGCCGACAAGCAGGAGGCACTCCGCGCACTCGAGACCCGGTGGGAGCGCGAGAAGCAGTCCCTGAACGCGGTCGGCGAGATCAAGGAGCGGATCGACGAGGTCCGCAGCGCCGCCGAGCGCGCCCAGCGCGACGGCGACATGGAAACCGCCAGTCGACTGCTCTACTCAGAGATCCCGGCCATGGAGGCGCAGCTCGCCGACGCCCAGGCCGCCGAGGCGGCACGCGACGAGGACTCGATGGTGCACGAAGAGGTCGGTGCTGACGACATCGCCGAGGTGGTGGCGGCGTGGACCGGCATTCCCACCGGGCGACTGCTCGAGGGCGAGACCGGCAAGCTGCTGCGCATGGAGGAGGAGCTGGGCCGTCGACTGATCGGTCAGAAGAAGGCCGTCGAGGCCGTTTCGGATGCCGTACGCCGTTCACGTGCCGGCATCTCCGACCCCGACCGGCCGACCGGCTCGTTCCTGTTCCTCGGTCCCACCGGTGTGGGCAAGACCGAGCTGGCCAAGACGCTGGCGGAGTTCCTGTTCGACGACGAGCGGGCGATGATCCGCATCGACATGAGCGAGTACTCCGAGAAGCACTCGGTCAGCCGGCTCGTCGGTGCCCCTCCGGGATATGTCGGGTATGACGAGGGTGGTCAGCTGACCGAGGCCGTACGCCGCCGGCCGTACTCCGTCGTCCTGCTCGACGAGGTCGAGAAGGCTCACCCGGAGGTGTTCGACATCCTCCTGCAGGTGCTTGACGACGGTCGGCTGAC
>JAWWPE010000218.1:0-3559 GCA_033850895.1 Nocardioidaceae bacterium
CGCCAGTACGAGGGTCGCTCGGCGAGCAGGTCGAGCACCTCGGCGATGACGTCGGGCGCCGCGGTGCCACTCGTCGGAAGGCTCGACTCCACGACGGCGGCGACCACCGCCTCCGCGTCGGCTGCCAGCATCTGCTCCAGCACGTCGGCCTTCGTGCCGAAGTGGCGGTGCACGAGCGCGTGGTTGACGCCGGCTCGGGCGGCGATGTCACGGACCGAGAAGCCGTCCGGCCCGCGCTCGGCGACCAGGGCGCTGGTGGCGGTCAGCACCGCCGACCGTACTTCCTCACGACCGTGCGGTTTCAGGCTCATGCTCAAAGTCTATACAGGGCTGTAACCAATTGGTTACAGTCCTTGGATGCGTCGCATCCTCACCCTGATCGCCGGGGCCGCCGTGCTCGGCGCCCTCACGCTGAACGGCTCGGCCAGCTCCGCGAAGACCACTCCGAAGGTCACCCTCCTGCCGATCCCGGCCATCAAGGGCCTGCCGATCCCGTCGCTGCCGACCGATCTGCTGGTGCCGAAGTTCATCGGCGCTCCGGCGACCGCCCAGCCAATCGCGCACCCGGCCGTACCGCAGAACCCGTGGCTGTCGCCCAACGGCACCAACTCGATGCACGACGACGCGTACGCCTCCGATGCCTACGACGTCAGCGGCCCGCTCGGCCACAACCTGAAGGTCACGTCGGCGTCGTACGGCGTGCGCGAGTGCGCCACGATGGCGTTCGACTCCCACGGCCGCATCGTCGGCCTGTGTGGTGGGCTCGAGGGCTTCGGCATGATGGTCATCGACCCGGTCACGCTCAAGCCGATCTCGGAGCTGCGTACGTCTGCCCGCAACCTGCTGACCAGCGCCAACCCGTTGACCGACATCTGCGGTGGCACGTACTTCTTCCTCGACGGCGATGACGTCGCCTACCCGACCACCGGCGACGGGACGATCCAGAAGATCAAGATCCAGGCCGACGGCAAGCTGGTCAAGCAACACGAGTGGTCACTCAGCAGCAACGTGGCGTCCGGCGACTGCCTGATCGCCACGATGCCGGACTGGTCCGGCCGGATCTGGTTCTTCACCCAACAGGGCACTGTCGGCACCCTCGATCGCGACACCGGCGCCGTGCAGGTCACGCATCTCCCCGCAGGTGAGGAGGTCACCAACTCGGTCTCCACCGACGAGACCGGCGGCATGTATGTCGTCTCGACCCACGCGCTCTACCGCCTGGACGCCTCGGCGGCCGGCGCTCCCGAAGTCACCTGGCGTGAGGTCTACGACCGGGGCTCGCGCGAGAAGCCCGGCAACCTGTCGCAGGGCTCGGGCACCACGCCGACCCTCATCGGCGACCGCTGGGTGGCGATCAACGACAACGCGGATCCCAAGACCGACATCGTCGTCTACGACCGGCGCAAGGGCGTGACCGATCGCCTGCACTGCACGCAGCCCGTCCTCGCGGACAATGCCGGCACCACCGAGAACAGTCTCGTCGCGGCCGGAAACTCGCTGATCATCGAGAACAACTACGGCTACGGCGGCCCGACGAGCACGATCTTCGGCAAGACGACCACCCCCGGCCTGTCCCGCGTGATGGTCGACGACGACGGCTGCCACGTCGCGTGGACCAACAGCTCGATCGCCCCCAGCTCGGTCGCCAAGGCCTCGCTCGGGAACGGCCTGCTCTACGCGTACACCAAGCCCGATCTCGGCTCGAACGCCAAGAACCTCGTCGACGGGTGGTACTTCACCGCGATCGACATCAAGACGGGCAAGACCGTCTGGAGCCGCCTCACCGGCACGGGCATCCAGTGGAACAACCACTACGCCGCGATCTATCTCGGGCCCGACGGCACGGCGTATGTCGCCACCCTGGCCGGCCTGGTCCGGATCGACGACGAGTGAAGACGTACGTCGTCACCGGTGCCGCCAGCGGGATCGGGGCTGCCACCGCCGAGATGCTGCGCGCGCAGGGTGATCGAGTGATCACCATCGACCAGCGGGATGCGGATGTCGTCGTCGATCTGTCGACGGCGGCCGGCCGGGCCGATGGGGTGGCGGGCGTGCGAGCACTGACCGACGTCGTGCACGGGCTGGTGCCGTGTGCGGGTATCGCCGGATCGACCGGGGTGGACTCCGCACTCGTCGTGTCGGTGAACTTCTTCGGTGCGGTGGCGCTGGTCCGCGGACTCCATACCGAGCTGGCGGCGGCCGACGGCGCTGGCGTCGTGCTCATCGCGTCCAACTCGATCACCTCGGTGCCGGGTTGGCCGGTCGCGGTGGCCGAGGCGTGTCTGGCTGGGGACGAGGAGGCCGCACGTGCCGCGGCCGCCGAGGTCGAGTCGGTGATGGTCTATCCGGCAACGAAGGCCGCACTCGCAGCCTGGGCACGGCGCGAGGGCGTCACGGAAGGCTGGATCGGCCAGGGCATCCGGATCAACTCGGTCGCTCCCGGCGTCGTTGCGACCTCGATGACCGAGAAGCTCCGCGCGGACCCGGTGTTCGGGCCGTACGTCGACGCCTACCCCACCGCTCTCGGACGGCCGGGGCGCCCAGAGGAGATCGCCGCGGTGATCGGCTTTCTGCTGTCCGACGCCAGCAGCCTGCTGGTCGGGTCCGTCGTGTTCGCCGACGGTGGCACCGACGCGATCCTGCATCCGAGGTCCCCGGGCGTCTGGGACGCCTAGCAATTCACGGTGGCTCGCCGCCGGCTCCGCGTACTCTTCGCAGATGGCCACCCCCGCGGAGTTTGCACGTTCGCGAGAGCAGGTCGTCCGGATCTGCGACTCCGCCACCGACGCAAGGGCCCTGCGGGT
The DNA here is from genome assembly GCA_033850895.1 of Nocardioidaceae bacterium. Taxonomy (GTDB): domain Bacteria; phylum Actinomycetota; class Actinomycetes; order Propionibacteriales; family Nocardioidaceae; genus Aeromicrobium. Next base: position 2,805 of record JAWWPE010000218.1, read on the forward strand.
TCAGCTCCTCGACGGGATCCGCCAGGTGGTCGGCTTCGATTTCTATGCCTGGCTGCTGACCGATCCGGCCACGTCGGTCGGATCTGCACCGCTGGCCGACGTACCTCACCTCCGCGAGCTCCCCCAGTTGATCCGGCTCAAGTACGGCACCGACGTCAATCGGTGGACGACGCTGACAGCGGCGTCACCCGTCGCCACGCTGCAGGACGCCAGCGGGGGCGACCTTTCCCGGAGCCGACTGTGGCGCGAGCTGCTTTGCCGGTACGACGTCAGCGACGTGACGTCCGTGGTCCACCGCGACCGGTTCGGGTGCTGGGGATTTTTCGAGCTGTGGAGGTCGGGCAGCGCGACGGCGTTCTCCCCGGCCGAGATCGACTACCTCACCGAGATCACCCCGCCGGTCACGACGGCGCTGCGGCGGTGCCAGGCCAACACCTTCGTCGCCGGTTCAGCGGCGGACGCACCCCGGATCGGCCCGGCGGTGCTGCTGTTGTCGCCAGGTCTCGAGGTGCTCCAGCAGACCAGCGAGACCCAGGACTATCTGCGGGCGATCGTGCCCCCGGCGGAGGGTCGGGCGCCCGTACCCGCGAGCGCGTACAACGTCGCCGCGCAGCTGCTTGCCGTCGAGGACGGCATCGACCAGAACCCTCCGTCCGCCCGGGTCCATGTCTCGGAAGGCCGATGGGTCACCCTCCGTGCCGCCCGGATCGGGGACGCACCCGCGGGAGCCGATCGCGACATCGCCGTCACGATCG
>JAWWPE010000228.1:0-4375 GCA_033850895.1 Nocardioidaceae bacterium
GCGGCACACGCTTCACCGCGAAACTCGCTGACCCATTTCCTCGAACGAAGGCCCCCTCTGCTCCAGCAGGCGGGGGCTTTTGTCGTCCTCGGTGGCTGCTAGCGTCGCGGCCATGGACCTCGCCGACGTGACGACCCTGCGGCTGGGCGGCCCGGCCCGCGCGGTGATCGAGGCCACCACGGAGGCGGAGCTCGTCGAGGCCGTGCGTATCGCGGACGAGGCAGGCGACCCGATGTTGCTCGTTGCCGGCGGCAGCAATCTCGTGGTCGCCGACGAGGGATTCGACGGCACCGTCGTCCGTGTGCTGACCAGCGGCATCGAGGTCGACTCCGACGCCTGCAGCGGAGCGATGGTGACGATCGCAGCGGGTGAGTCGTGGGACGGCGTGGTTGCCCGGGCGATCGGCGAGGGCTGGGTGGGTGTCGAGGCGCTGTCCGGCATACCGGGGTCGGTGGGTGCGACGCCGATCCAGAACGTCGGAGCGTACGGCCAGGAGGTCTCGCAGACCATCGCGAGCGTACGCACATACGACCGCTATGACCGCAGCGTCCGTACGATCGCGGCCGCCGACTGCGGCTTCACCTACCGTTCCAGCAGGTTCAAGGCCGAGCCGCAGCGGTACGTCGTCCTGTCCGTCACGTTCCAGCTCAAGCTGGGCGATCTCGGCGCCCCGATCGCGTACGCGGAGCTGGCCCGCACACTCGATGTCGACCTGGGGGAGCGGGCGCCGGCCGCCGAGGTGCGCAAGGCCGTGCTGGCGCTGCGACGTGGCAAGGGGATGGTCCTCGATGCCGACGACCACGACACCTGGAGCGCGGGTTCGTTCTTCACCAATCCGTTGCTGACCGTCGACGAGGCCGAGGCGTTGCCGGCCGAGGCGCCGCGCTTCGCCCAGCCCGACGGCTCGGTCAAGACGAGCGCCGCCTGGCTGATCGACCACGCAGGCTTCGCGAAGGGCCACGGCAACGACGGCGTCGCGCTGTCGACCAAGCACGTCCTGGCACTGACCAATCGCGGCGCCGGCACGACCGCCGAGCTGCTCGAGCTGGCCCGCGAGATCCGCGACGGCGTACGCGCCACGTACGGCATCACCTTGGTCAACGAGCCGGTGCTGATCGGCTGCGAGCTCTAGAACATCCCGACGAGCGAGGTGTCGTCGTAGCCGTAGCTGGTGCCCGAGTCGTCCCAGAAGTCGTCGACCGTGAACGTCAGGATGATCAACACGGCGGCGAGGCAGAGGGCCAGGATCAGCAGGACCGTGCCGATGATGCCCATGATCTTGCCGGCGTTGGCCTCCGAGCGGCCGCCGTACGCCCCGCCGCTCGAGTCGATCGCCTTGACCGTTTTCGCGCCGATGACCCACGCCACGGGGGCCAGCAGACACGTCACGCAGAACATCATTCCGGTCAATCCGATGATCCCGAGCACCAGCGCGGTCGTCGCCTGTGGATGCTTCGGCGGCTGCTGGGCGTAGTAGGGCTGCCCGTAGCCGGGCGACGGGTACTGCCCCGGCGGCGGCGGGTAGTGGCCCGGAGGAGCTTGCTGGCCCGGGGGTGGGGGATAGGCGCTGCCCCAGTTCGGCGGATACTGGCCGCCCGGTGGCGGGTCGGGAGGCGGTACGTCCTGCGGACCCGGGTGCTCGCTCATGCGCTCACCCTTGCACACCGGGTCAGCTGCCGTAGTCGGTGTGGAGCAGCAAGGTGTAGCCGGCGAGCACGATGAGGCCGACGAGCAGGGCCAGGGCGAGAAGCGCCGTCCCGATGATCCCGCAGATCATTCCGGCCGATGCTTCCGAACGGCCGGCCCACCGAGTGGGTTCACGCTCGATGTCACGGCGAGCGACGGCGCCGAAGTACCACGCAAGCGGTCCGACCAGGACCGGCAGCAGGCAGAGCACCCCGAGGATGCTCACGATGCCGAGCACCAACGACGCTCGCGCTCGCGGGTGCATCTGAGGCGCGACGGGATGGGCCCAGGTGATCAGCGGATCAGGCGTCATATCGGCTCCGGAGTCGCGGCCAGCCAGTCGTCGACACCGATGAGTGCGGCGCTCACGATCTCGGGCGGTGCGTAGGAGCGACGGATCGACATCCTGGCGAGCTCGGCGAGCTCCGCGTCGTCAAAGTCCTGGGCTGCACGGAGCACAGCGTACTGACCCGCGAGGCGCGATCCGAAGAGCAACGGATCGTCCGCGCCGAGCGCCACGTCGACCCCCGCGGCCATGAGCGTACGGACGGGCACCTCCTCGAACGTGCTGAAGACGCCGAGCGACACGTTGGACGTCGGACACACCTCGAGCGCGACTCCAGACGCCGCCAATCGATCGAGCACCGCGGTGTTCTCGGCGGCCCGGACGCCGTGTCCGAGGCGATTGGGGTGCAGGTGGTCGAGGCACTGGGTCACGTGCGCCGGCCCCAACAGCTCGCCCCCGTGTGGCACGAGCGCGAGCCCTGCGCGTTCGGCGATCGCGAAAGCCGGTCCGAACTGTGCGGTGTCGCCGCGGCGCTCGTCGTTGGAGAGCCCGAAGCCGAGCACGCCGCGTCCTGCGTATTGCGCCGCGAGCCGCGCGAGGGTCCGCGCATCCATGGGGTGGCGGGTGCGGTTTGCCGCCACGACCAGACCGATCCCGATGCCGGCCCGCTCGGACGCCTCGCGCACCGCGTCGATCACCAGGTCGGTGAACGCGGTGATGCCGCCGAAGAGCGTGGCATAGCCGGACGGGTCGACCTGGATCTCCGTCCAGACCGAGCCATCGGCGGCGTCGTCGATCGCCGCCTCGAGGACCAGGCGGCGTACGTCCTCCTCGGTCCGGAGCACCGACCGTGCCACGTCATAGAGCCGCTGGAACCTGAACCAGCCCTTCTCGTCGGTGGCGACGAGTTGCGGCGGCCAGTCCTCGACCAACGACGTCGGCAGCTTGATGCCGTCGCGGGCTGCGAGCTCCAGCAGCGTTCCGTGGCGCATCGAGCCGGTGAAGTGCAGATGCAGGTGAGCCTTGGGCAGGAGGCTGATCGGTCGGAAGACGTCCCCGCTGATCGGCATGGCCGACATACTGCCACCGTCGGTTGGTGGCTCTGACTCGGTTCGACGGAGGCCGGGGCGACCACGTACACTTGATCCCACCGGTGAATATTCACTCTAGATCGTCATGCCCCGAGGGGCTCTGGCGCTGCTGTGAGATTGACCTAGGGCAGTAGCTCAACTGGCAGAGCATCGGTCTCCAAAACCGAAGGTTGGGGGTTCAAGTCCCTCCTGCCCTGCGAGACACGACAACGAAGGACGAAGGAGCGCCGTGAGCGAACGTCACGAGCTGGCTGGCAAGTCCCAGCGGACCTCGCCGATCACGTTCTACCACCAGGTGATCGCTGAGCTCCGCAAGGTGGTCTGGCCGACGCGGCCGCAGGTCGTCAACTACTTCTGGGTCGTGCTCGTGTTCGTGCTCATCATGATGGCCATCGTGGCTGGGCTCGACTATGGATTCGGCAAGCTCATGTTCTGGATATTCGCGTAACACTCAAAGGATCACTGTGACTCAAGGTTTCGAAGAGAGCGTCGACGAGGCGCCGGAGACGACCGATTCATCGGTCGAGGCCCCGGCGACCGATTCTGACGTCCCCACGCCCGAGGCCCCGGCCGACGACGTCGCGGAAACCGCCGAGGCCCCGGTCGAGGACGCGGCCGCTGAGGATGCTCCGGCTGAGGACGCTCCGGCTGAGGACGCTCCCGCTGAGGATGCTCCGGTTGACGGTGCAGCCCCGGTCGACGAGCCGACTGACGTCGACGCACCCGCCGAGGACGCACCCGCCGAGGACGCTCCTGCCGAGGATGCGGCGACAGTCGATGAGGCAGACGCGCCCGTGGCCGACGCCCTCGCGGAGTTCCGCGACCGTCTCTACAACCAGGTCGGCGACTGGTACGTCGTGCACACCTACTCCGGCATGGAGAAGCGGGTCAAGGCCAACCTCGAGAACCGCATGGTCTCGCTCAACGCCGAGGACTACATCTTCGAGATCGTCGTACCGACCGAAGAGGTCGCCGAGATCAAGAACGGCCAGCGCAAGCTCGTCAAGCGCACCGTCCTCCCCGGCTACGTCCTGGTCCGCATGGACCTCACCGACGAGTCGTGGGGCGTCGTGCGCCACACGCCGTCCGTGACGGGCTTCGTGGGCAACTCCCACCAGCCCGTACCACTCAGTCTTGCCGAGGTGGAGAGCATGCTCGCCCCGGCAGTCGAGGCCGAAGTCGCGACAGCGACCGACACCCCCGAGAAGCAGCAGGCCAAGGCCTCCAAGGTCGAGTTCACCGACTTCGCGGTCAGTGACTCCGTCATGGTCGTCGACGGACCGTTCGCCACGCTGCACGCGACCATCACCGA
>JAWWPE010000028.1:0-5840 GCA_033850895.1 Nocardioidaceae bacterium
AGGGCGCTGCCGAGAAGGTCAGCAGCCTCCTGGCCCAGGAAGGCCGCGACGACCTCGCGCTCCGCATCGCGGTGCAGCCTGGCGGCTGCTCCGGACTCCGCTACCAGCTGTTCTTCGACGAGCGTTCGCTCGACGGCGACCAGATCTTCGAGTTCGGCGGCGTCAACGTCGTCGTCGACCGGATGAGCCTTCCCTACCTCGGTGGCGCGACGATCGACTTCGTCGACACCATCGAAAAGCAGGGCTTCACGATCGACAACCCGATGGCCACCGGCTCGTGCGCCTGCGGAGACTCGTTCCACTAGGACATTTCACACACGACGGCCTCCTGCATTGCGGGAGGCCGTTGTCTATTGTGTGGGGGTGCACCTCGCCATCACTGGATCGATCGCCACCGATCACCTCATGACCTTTCCGGGCAAGTTCGCCGACTCGCTCGTGCCCGATCAGCTCGACAAGATCTCGCTGTCGTTCCTGGTCGAGGATCTCGACGTACGCCGCGGGGGGTGCGCCGCCAACATCTCCTTCGCCCTCGCGAAGCTTGGCCATCGGTCCTTGCTCGTGGGCGCCGTCGGCCGTGACTTCGAGGCCGAGTACCGCGGCTGGCTTGACGATGCCGGGGTCGACACGTCAGGGGTGCTGGTGTCCGAGACCCGCCACACCGCGCGTTTCGTCTGCACCACTGACACCGACCTGGCGCAGTTCGCGACGTTCTACGCCGGTGCGATGTCGGAGTCGCGCGACATCGACCTGCTGAAGCTCGGCAACGACTTCGACCTCGTGCTCATCGGCCCCGATGATCCCGACGGCATGCTCCGGCACACCCGCGCCTGCCGTGACAACGGCATCCCGTTTGCGGCGGACGTCTCGCAGCAGCTCGCCTGGGCGGACGGCGACGTCATCCGTGACCTGATCGACGGTGCCGCCTACCTGTTCAGCAATGACTACGAAGCCGCGTTGATCGAGCAGAAGACCGGCTGGTCGACGGCCGACGTCCGCTCGCACGTCGGCACCCAGATCATCACCCGCGGCAAGAGCGGCGTCTCGGTGTTCCCGGCCGACCGTAACCCGATCGAGGTGGGCGCCATCGAGGGCGTCGTGGCGGTCGACCCGACCGGCGTGGGGGACAGCTTCCGGGCCGGATTCCTGGCTGGTATCGCCGCCGGTCTCGACTTCGAGCGCTCGGCCCAGATCGGTTGCACGATCGCCGCCAGCGTCGTCGAGACCAAGGGCACCCAGGAGTACGCACTCGAGCGTGAGCCCTTCCTCAAACGGTTCGGCGTGGCCTACGGTGACGCGGCTCGCGACGAGGTCGACTCCGCCCTCAGACTCGCGTGAACACCCCGCTCGACACGCGGTCGCCACACAGGCTGACCTCACCGTTCCAGCATGCTCGCGCTGGGTTAGGGTGCTGTCGTGTCATCACGTGACAGTTCTGGTTCAGAAAGGCGCCCCGTGGGTCGAATGAAGTTGGCGGTTCTCGCCTTCGCCACAGTCGCTTTGAGCGGCTGTTCCCCTGTCGACAAGGGTTCAGACATCAAGCGCCTCGCGCTACCCGTCGCCGGCAGCGACCGCTCGCAGTCGATGTGGAATCTCTGGCTCGGCGCCTGGATCGCCGTTCTCGCGATCTTCCTGCTGGTGTTCGGCCTCATGGTCTTCGCCATGATTCGCTACCGCCGCCGGGCCGACGACGAGGTGCCGCCGCAGATCCGTTACAACCTGCCGATCGAGGCGCTCTACACGTTCGCGCCGGTCATCATCGTCGCGGTGTTCTTCTTCCACACGGTCACGTCGCAGCAGGACATGCTCCGCCACGTCAAGCACCCCGATCACGTCGTCGACGTCATCGGCAGCAAGTGGCAGTGGGCGTTCGACTACAAGGCCGAGCAGGCCACCGCCGCCAAGGACGTCTTCGATGTCGGTACGCCGAGCAGCCCCACCGAGCTGTGGCTCCCGGTCGACGAGTCGGTCCGCTTCAACCTGAAGTCACCTGATGTCATCCACTCGTTCTGGGTCCCGGAGTTCTACTTCAAGATGGATGTCATCCCGGGCAAGGTCAACACATTCGACATGACGCCGACCCGCGAGGGCGTGTTCACCGGCCGTTGCGCGGAGCTGTGCGGGATCTACCACTCGAGGATGATCTTCAAGGTCCACGTGGTGTCCCGGGCCGAGTACGACGCCCACCTCAAGAAACTCCAGAATGCCGGCCAGACTGGTGCGCCGCAGGGCGCCAAGGAAGCCGACACGATCGCCGGCCTCGACGGCCAAGAGAAGCCCGGGAACGTTGAACGCGTTCAGGGAGACGGGTCAGGTTCCTGATGGTCGACGCAACCGCACACTTCGAGGACGCCTCCGATCGGGCCGCGACCCGCGAGCGCACGCTCGGCGAGAAGATCGTCGTCGTCCTGACCACGACCGATCACAAGGTGATCGGCAACATGTACCTCGTCAGCTCGTTCGGATTCTTCATCTTCGGCGGCATCCTCGCCTTGATGATCCGCACCGAGCTGGCTCAGCCGGGCACCCAGTTCTTCGACGACGAGGTCTACAACCAGCTGTTCACGATGCACGGCACGATCATGCTGCTGCTGTTCGCGACGCCGTTGTTCTTCGGCTTCGGCAACGCCATCATGCCTCTGCAGATCGGCGCGCCCGACGTGGCGTTCCCGCGCCTCAACATGTTCAGCTACTGGCTCTACCTGTTCGGCGGACTGATCGTGGTCTCCGGCTTCGCCGTGCCGGGTGGCGCCGCGAGCTTCGGCTGGTTCGCCTACACACCACTGTCCGACGCGGTCAACTCGCCGGGTGTGGGCGGTGACCTGTGGATCATGGGATTGTGGATGGCCGGTCTCGGCACGATCCTCGGTGCGGTCAACTTCGTCACCACGATCTTCACGATGCGCGCCCCTGGCATGACGATGTTCCGCATGCCGATCTTCGTCTGGAACACCTTGGTCACGAGCATGCTGGTGCTGATCGCGTTCCCGATCTTCGCCGCAGCGCTGTTGTCGCTCGAAGCCGATCGCCGGCTGGGTGCCCACGTCTTCGACGCCGCCAACGGCGGCCCGATCCTGTGGCAGCACCTGTTCTGGTTCTTCGGACACCACGAGGTCTACATCAACGCGCTGACGTACTTCTGCATCATCACCGAGATCTTGCCGGTGTTCGCCCGCAAGCCGATCTTCGGCTACGTCGGGCTGGTCTTCGCGACCCTGATGATCGCGGCCCTCTCGGTCGCGGTGTGGGCGCACCACATGTTCGTCACGGGCTCGGTCGACCTGGCGTTCTTCTCGTTCATGACGTTCCTGATCGCGGTGCCGACCGGCGTGAAGTTCTTCAACTGGATAGGCACGCTGTGGGGGGGATCTCTGTCCTTCGACACCCCCCTGATCTTCGCGCTCGGATTCCTCACGACATTCCTGTTCGGAGGCCTGACCGGCATCATCCTGGCGGCCCCGACCCTCGACTTCCAGCTGTCGGACAGCTATTTCGTGGTGGCGCACTTCCACTACGTCGTGTTCGGCACGGTGGTGTTCGCGATGTTCGCCGGGTTCTACTTCTGGTGGCCGAAGCTGACCGGGCGGATGCTCGACGAGAAGCTCGGCAAGATCCACTTCTGGTTGCTGTTCATCGGCTTCCATCTGACCTTCCTGGTGCAGCACTGGTTGGGCGTCGAGGGTATGCCACGACGCATCGCCGACTACGGACCACATGACGGGTTCACGACGCTCAACGAGATCTCGTCGGTCGGCGCGTTCCTGCTCGGCGCCTCCACCCTGCCGTTCTTCTACAACGTCTGGAAGTCCCGCAAGGGGCCACTGGTCGGGCTCGACGACCCGTGGGGCTGGGGTCGTTCACTCGAGTGGGCGACATCGTCACCCCCGCCGCGTCACAACTTCCTGTCGTTGCCCCGCATTCGTTCTGAGAGCCCGGCGTTCGATCTGCACCATCCGGAGATCGCTGCGCTCGAGCTGGCCCACAACCCCGGCGAGACGTCGCCGCTCGCCGACGCGCCCGATGTCGACGGCAAGGGCGAAGCCATCGACGACGCCAACAAGGACGGTCACTGAGTCATGAAGTCTGAAACCTGGACAATCCTCGGGTGCGGGATCTTCTTCGCACTCGTGGCTCCCGTCTACTGGGTGATGTCGCACGACCCCACCGGCACGACCGCGATCACCATGGCGTTTCTGCTGACCGCGCTGCTCGGGTTCTACCTCGCCGTCGTGGCGAAGCAGATTCCCGACCGTCCCGAGGACCGCAGTGACGGTGAGATCGCCGACGGTGCCGGAGAGCAGGGATTCTTCCCGCCCTACAGCTGGTGGCCGCTGTTCTGCGCGCTCGCCCTTGCCGTTGTCGTTCTCGGCGTGGTGATCGGCTGGTGGTTGTTCATCATCGGCGTGGGCCTCGGTGCGGTCATGGTCGTCGGCTGGATCTTCGAGTACTACCGCGGCATCCACGCACACTGACCGATCGCCTGAGCTCGTGCCGCTCCTTCGATCACGTTCCACGTCTGCCTAGACTGTGCTGGTGAGGGAACTACGACGCGACGCCCATCGAGATCGAGCGATTGTCGCCTGTGCGGCGCTCTTCGTGCTGTCTGCCTGCTCCGCGGGGGCGGTGAAGCACGCCGTCGTCCCCAAGGACCCCATCACGCTGAAGTCCAACGTGGTCGAGAAGGCCACCGGGGTCCACGTCGACACCATCGTCAGCACGTCGGCGCAGCACGGCACGATCACCAAGGGTGTGCTTCGCAGCGTTGATGGCAAGTCCTGGATCAAGGGCCGCGTCGCCGGCAACGCGTGGGTGGCCAGCCAGCGGCTCGAACCCGGCACCACGTACGACCTCGAGGTCACCGGGCGTGGTGAGGACGGCAAGGACGCCACCCTGACCCGGTCGTTCACCACCGAGAACCTGACGCTCAAGCAGCAGACCTATCCGTCGGTGGCCCCGTTGCAGGGCGAGACAGTCGGCGTCGGCATGCCGGTCATTGTGACGTTCGACGTGCCCGTCAAGAACCGTGCACTGTTCGAGCGCAACATGTCGGTGCAGGCCACACCTGCCGTCGACGGCTCATGGGACTGGTTCAGCGACCGCGAGGTGCATTTCCGTCCCAAGCACTTCTGGAAGGCCGGCAGCAAGGTCAAGGTCGTGCTCCGCCTCAATGGACTGCCTGCGGGCCACGGCATCTACGGACAACGGGACCAGGTCATCGACTTCAACATCGGCCACGAGGCAATCAGCACCGTCGACGTCAGGAGCCATCAGCTGACCTACACGGTCGACGGCAAGAAGGTCCGCACGATCCCGGTGTCCAGCGGTGACGCCCAGCACCAGTCGCGCGACGGCACCAAGATCATCATGGAGAAGTTCTCCAAGGTCGACATGGACGCCGCGACGACCGGAATCGATTCCACCGACCCGGGCTACTACAACATCAAGGATGTCCGCTGGGCGATGCGCGTGACCAACTCCGGTGAGTTCCTGCATGCTGCACCGTGGACCGATGCGAAGCAGGGGCACATCAACGCCAGTCACGGCTGCACTGGGATGAGCACGGCCAATGCCGACTGGCTCTATCACCACTCGCGACGAGGTGACGTCGTGAAGTTCGTCCACAGCACCAGGCCACTGGAAGATCGCAACGGGTGGACCGACTGGAACGTCCGCTGGAGCAGGTGGACCGCCGGTTCAGCGCTCAGCGACCTGACCTGAGGGCCCAGGGAGCCCACCGCGGCGGAACATCGACGAACAACGCACGCAGCTCGTCGCGCCGTCTGCCGTCATTGACGCTGCTCGATCCGGACTGGTCGATCTCGCCGTCGAGCGAACGAAGA
>JAWWPE010000233.1:0-5749 GCA_033850895.1 Nocardioidaceae bacterium
CGAGCCGACGAACACCGTTGTGGTCTGAGAGGGGAGCACGAGGCTGAACTCCTGGACCGCCTCCGTACCGTCCGGAAATGTCTTGCCGATGTTGCGGTACTCGATCATGCGGTCCTCGATCTGCAAGGTAGGCAATGAAGTGGGTGGTCAACAGGCTCGGAACAGTCTCGCGGCATCCGGGGCGTGCGGCAATGCGAATGGCGATTCATTTGATGACGGTTTCGTGACGCCCGACGATCTGCTCGATCGGCGAAGGTCCCGAAATGACCGGCAAACCGGCCGCCCGCCAGGCATGGATGCCCCCGACGATGTCGCTGGCCGGCAGGCCGAGTGACACCAGCGCGCTGGCCGCCAGCGACGACGTGTAGCCCTCGGTGCACACCACGATCCACTCCTGACCGGCCTGCGCCCACGGCAGGCTCGCGCCCGACTCGGGATGCAGACGCCACTCCAGATGATTGCGTTCGACTACGACAGAACCGGGAATCTCCCCGTCTGACTCCCGCTGCCAGGCCGGTCGGATGTCCACGATCAACGCTCCAGCGGCCACGCGGGCGTATGCCTCGTGCGGATCGAGCCGGGTCAGCGTGACCCTCGCGGACGCCAGGAGCTCGTCGACCGAGCCGTACGTCGTGGTCACGAGACGGCTCGCAACGCGGGCGCCGGCTCTTCCGGGTCGTCGGTCCACACCGAAGCCAGCTTGATCAGCTCGTGGCCCTCGACGTCGTAGTAGTTCATCAGCGACAGCGGCGGCGAGTACGCGTGCACGCTGACCGCCGTGGTCGGCTGGGTGTTGCGCACGTCGTGGACGTAGTGCTCGCCGAACACGACGGTGTCACCCTCCGTGCGGGAGCTGTCCGCGAGCTCTTCAGCCCCTGGGGTCCAGATCGTCTCGGTCAGCTCGCCGCTGACGACCGTGAACGCACCGGACGAACCCCCGTGGTCGTGCAGCTGGGTGCCCTGGTCGGTGGTCCAGCTGATCAGCCATACGTCGACATCGGCATCACGGTGCAGGCGTACGTGCCAGCGATCCTCGGCGTCGGCTTCCACCTCGTACAGCCCGGCACGTACGTCGTCGGCCACACAGCTCGTCCACTCCACCAGCTGCGCAAGGGTGAGTGGGGTGGCGTGTGCGGGGTTCGCGGTCATGCCTCCATAGAAGCCAATTTCTCGCGTCCCGCGGCCGGGTTTCACCCTTCGGACGCTCACCCACGAACCTGCTCAAATGCGCTAAGGCGCCGGGGCCCTCGACGGCTCGGCCCGTTTTGTTTCGGCGGCCAGCGGTGCGTTACAGTTGCGTGCGCTCGTTCGACGAGAAGTTGCAAGGCCCCGTGGCGCAGTTGGTTAGCGCGCCGCCCTGTCACGGCGGAGGTCGCCGGTTCGAGTCCGGTCGGGGTCGCCAGGAAGTTCCCCCGCATCTGATGCCCAGGTGCGGGGGTTTTTCGCGTTCGGGGCTGCAGGGGTCGGGGCGGTGCGGATCCGGTCAAGAAGCCGGCCTGAACGCCCGGACGTCGATTTCTGGCGGCCCGACGCCGTGCGATAAGGTGATCGTCGCTCGACTCCCCGCGTCACGGGGTGAAAGCACGGCCAGGTAGCTCAGTTGGTACGAGCATCCGCCTGAAAAGCGGAGGGTCGCCGGTTCGACCCCGGCCCTGGCCACGGAAAAACGGGTCTCGCGACGAAGGAGCGTGGCCCGTGTTTTCGTGGCCACGGTTGGCACGAGAGACGGCGGGCCTGGGGGCACCCCCTGCTCGGAGCGAAGCGGAGAGCTTGGGGGAGTCGACCCCGGCCCTGGCCACAGAAGTGCGGGTCTCGCGACGATACGGATGACGAAGGCGTCGCCGGGTTCAGGCCAGTGAGCCGTCAGTGCTTCTGGTAGACGTGGACCCAGTCGACCTTGTAGTGGAACTCATCCTTGGTCACCGAGGGATCGGGCCAGCCCCAATAGTGCGATCCGACCTGCATGTTGAACCTGATGTGGAACGGCGAGTCGAAGGTGGGTCCGTTGATGTACGGCGTCTCGCCGGCGACCGGCCGAGCCGTGCCGACCGTCTTGCCGTCCATCGTGTAGCGCAGGCAGGTGGGTGACCAGTTGACTCCAAACGTGTGCCAATCTCCATAGATCGGCTCGGTGACCTTCGGGCGCCCGAGGAAGTGCGCCTTTGACGACGACTGCGAGGTGTCCTGCCACGAGTTCCATTCATAGGACGGTGACGGGTCGAATCCATCCGAGCGCGATGTCGGAGCGCCATAGGACTCCAGCACGTCGATCTCTCCGGGCGTGTTGTCGGCCCGCAGCCAGAACGCCGGCCAGATCCCCTGCGACATCGTGTCGGTGCTCGGGACCAGGAGCCGCGCTTCGAAGTATCCGTACTTCTGGGAGAACCGTGCCGAGGACGCCTGGTTGTTGGACCCGTCGCCTGCGGACTTGATGGAGTCGACGTAGCCGGTGGAGTACTTACGTACGCGGTTCTCCTCGCCATAGAGCGACTGCGAGTCGGATCGCCAGCTGGCTTCGGGCTCGCGCTTGCCCATGATGTCGAGGTAACCGTCGTGGACCGAGACATTGTCCTTGTCGATGTACGCCGCGTCCTGGTTGAGGAAGGTGTTGTCGCGGATACGCCACTGGTTCGGGTCGAGCTGAGTGCCGTTGAATTCGTCGGCGTACGTCAACGAGCCCTGATCGGGGTTGGAGAAGTCGATGCTCCCGCACTGCGTCAGATCCGCTGCCATGGTCGAGTCAGCGGGCGCCTCAGTGCCGAGGGTGACCGACTGGTTGATGCTGCGCAGTCGGAAGGAGTTCTTTCGCCTCACCGACTCCTTCACCTTCACGCTGACCCTGCTCCCCGGGTACTTGGTGGTCAGGTGGGCTCCGACCCATTTCCAGCCGGTCGTCGTCACCTTGCGCGCGTCGGTCCACGTACGCAGCACCGTCCCTGCGGGGTCGACTTCACGAAGCTGGAATGTGACGGTGCGGCCTTTGTCAGTCGTGGAGATCTGCGCAGCGACGTGCACGTACGTCCCGACCGGCAGGACTGCGGAGGCCGACGAGCGGACACTGATGGTCTTGGTCCCGCGAGAGGATCGGGGAATGACCCTTCCGTAGGTTGAGCCGTTCGAGGCCTTGAACCTCGCCAGGACGGCGTTGCTGGACGCCGACCAGTGCGACGTGTCGCTCGCGAACGTCGGGTTCGACACGACATCCGCAGCCGCGGCCCCCGGTGTGGCAACAGCGCTCGTCGCAGCGAGCAGTAGACCGAGGGTGACACCGAGCCGCACCACGGCACAGGTCTAGCACAGGAATCTCGGCCCCCGCAGGCAAATGGATCCTCGCCGTCACGGGCGCAATGAGGTGAGGAGCGCCTCCACCCGATGCTGGATCTCGTCCCTGATCGGACGTACGGCCTCGATCCCCCGACCAGCGGGGTCGTCGAGCACCCAGTCCTCATAGCGCTTGCCGGGGAAGTACGGACACTCGTCGCCGCAGCCCATCGTGACGACCACATCGGACGCCTGGACGGCGTCTTCGGTCAGCTTCTTGGGCTGCTCACCGGCGATGCCGATGCCGACTTCGGCCATCGCGGCCACGGCCACGGGGTTGATCTGCTCGCCGGGCATCGAGCCCGCCGAGCGTACGTCGATCGATTCGCCGGCCAGCGCGGTGAGGAACCCCGCGGCCATCTGTGACCGGCCGGCATTGTGCACGCAGACGAACAGGACGGTGGGCTTCACACCGACTCCTCGGTGGTGAGCGCGGCTGCCAGGACGAGCGCGAGCAGACCGCCGACCAGCTGGGCGATCACGAACCCGGGGACGTCGACCCACCGGATGCCGGCAAAGCTGTCGGTCAGCGCGCGACCGACTGTGACGGCCGGATTGGCGAACGAGGTCGACGAGGTGAAGAAGTACGCCGCACCGATCCACGCCGGCACTGCCCAGGCGAGCGCGGCGCGCTGCGTCATCAGCACCACCAGCACGAGCCCCGCGGTGGCGACCACCTCGCCCAGCGCCGTACCGAGACCGCCGCGATCGGAGTCGTACGCCGAGACGGCCGCGCGCTCGTACATCCCGTGCGCGATCAGCGTGCCGGCGACTCCGCCGAGCAGTTGCGCGACGACGTACGCGATCCCGAGGCTCGGCCGCAATCCCCGACGTAGCACCAGCACGAGCGTGACCACCGGATTGAGGTGGGCTCCGCTGACCGGCAGCAGTACCGCAATGAGCACACCGAGCGCCGCGACCGTCGCGAGTGCGTTGATCAGGAGTTCCACGCCGGCGTCTTCGGTCAGTCGCTGGGCGGCAATGCCCGAGCCGACGACCGTCATCACCAGGGTGGCGGTCCCCACGAATTCAGCGAGGACCGCCTTCCTGGGGTGATTCAGCAGCATCCGGTGCCGCAGTCGCAGTCGTCCATGGCGAACATCCTTTCATCGATATTGATCGATGTAAGGATCACCGCTATATTGATGAATGTCAATGCAAGGGGAATCCATGAAGACGCTGCCCGTGCTCGAGAAAGCCGACTGCTGCACCTCGATCTGCTCGCCCATCACCGGCGAGGCGATCAGTGCTGACGACGCGGCAACCCTCGCCGC
The DNA here is from genome assembly GCA_033850895.1 of Nocardioidaceae bacterium. Lineage (GTDB taxonomy): Bacteria > Actinomycetota > Actinomycetes > Propionibacteriales > Nocardioidaceae > Aeromicrobium. The sequence continues at coordinate 4,596 of JAWWPE010000233.1, forward strand.
CCGGTTCAAGGCAATCGGCGACCCGACCCGCCTTCGGCTTCTGTCGATCGTCGCCGGCCACGAGGGTGGCGAGTCGTGCGTGTGCGACCTCACCGCTCCGGTCGGGCTCTCCCAGCCAACGGTCTCGCACCACCTCAAGATCCTCGTGGAGGCAGGCCTGCTCACCCGCACCAAGCGCGGCACGTGGTCGTTCTACGCACTGGTCCCCGGTGCACTCGACGGCCTGGCCACCGCGCTGCAGACCCCCGCCTAGGCTGTGTGGATGGATCTCGGGACGACCAGCTCCGGCACCCGCCACATCGAATTCGAACGGCTGCGAAATTTTCGCGATCTGGGTGGCTACCGCACCGATGACGGTCGCACCGTGGCGTACGGCGCCCTCTATCGCTCCGACTCCCTCGGCAAGCTCGGCGGTGCTGACTGGGACACGTTCCTGGCCCTCGGCATCCGTACCGTCATCGACCTGCGCTACTCGTGGGAGATCGAGGCCAGCAGACGGGTGCCCGAGGTCGAGAGGTTCACGTACGCCAACCTGAGCATCGAGCACCGGGCGTACGACCAGGCCGAGATCGATCCTGACGTGGATCCCTGGCGCTACCTCGCGGACCGGTTCGCCGAGGTCGCCGAGGACGGCGTCGAGGAGATCCGACAGGCCATCGAGCTGATCGCCGAGGGTCCGGGGCCGGCAGTCTTCCATTGCGCGTCCGGCAAGGATCGGACCGGGCTTCTGGCGGCACTGATCCTCAGCCTGCTCGGCGTCTCCGAGGAGCAGATCGTCGCCGACTTCGCGCTGACCGACCTCGCGTCGGCCCAGCTGCGGTCCGACTGGGAGGCCGCCCACCCCGATCGCGTCATGAAGTGGCCGAGCTACGGACGCGCGCCCGCCGAGATCATGGAGCTGGTGATAGCGGACCTCAACGCCAATTACGGCTCGGTGCACGACTACCTCGTCAACGAGGTGCGCATCACCGGCGACGTTGCCGATCGGCTTCGCGAGCGGTTGCTGAGTCCGTTGCCGTAGGCATCCAAGCACACGGATCGGACAGCCAATTTCCTTTGCGGATCCGGTAGTTTTCCCTTGTCATCGAACGTCTGTTCGAATATAGTTTCAGGTATGGACTCGGGGCCGGCACTTGACGCGATGCGCACCGCCG
>JAWWPE010000055.1:0-10495 GCA_033850895.1 Nocardioidaceae bacterium
CCTCGATCCCATCGGCGACCCGGATGTCGACCTGCCCGCGAGTGGCCTGGCCGTGACGGACGGAGTTGGTCATCGCCTCCATCGCGATTCGGTAGGCCGCGACCTCGGTGGCGGCGCTGACCGACACGTTCGCCGGTCCTTGCACCGTGAAGGTGCCCAGCGACTCCGCGTGCTCCGTCAAGGCTCCCACCAGTCCTAGGTGGTCGAGGGCGGGTGGGCGCAAGTCGTACACCAGGCGTCGTACGTCGGTGACTGCCTGCTGTACCTGGCTCGTGAGCAGCTCCAGCTGCGCGGCTGCAGCCTCAGGCCGGGTGACGAGCAGCGCATGTGCGCGGCTGATGCCGAGGACGGCGCTCGCCAGGGTCGGACCGAGGCCATCGTGGAGGTCTCGGCGCAGCCTTCGGCGCTCCTCCTCGGTCGCTTCGACGAGGCGTTCGTGGGACAGGGCGAGGTCGCGTCCAAGAGACGTGGCTCGCAGAGCGGCGGCCACCGGGCGGGCGATGTTCGCCAGCAACGCCCAGCGCTCGCCGTCAAGGGGCTTGTCGTCATCGCCGAACGTCACGATCATCGCGCCGACCTGTTCGCCGGCATAGATCAGCGGCACCTCCTCGGATCGCCCGGGCGCCCTCTCCCCCGCCTCGGCAACCACGGCGCCTTGGGTCAGGATGGCGACGTGCTGGAGGCGCAGGGTCTCCTGGAGCGAGCGTACGGCGGCAGGGATCACCTCATCGGCGGCCACCGCTCGTTCGAGCTGGTCACCCAGCCTGAGCAGGGTCGCGACCGGATCGTCACGGGTTCCGTACACGAGACGGTTGGCGAGCTGTTGGAAGCGGCTCTGCAGCGGCACGGCCAAGAGCACGGCGGCAAGGACCGCGACAGGCGTGGCCGCCGCGCGGGCGCCGAGGCTGGACAGCGCGACCGTCACGGCCGCGTACGTGGCCAGCACAGCGACCGACAGTCCCACGTAGACCACTGAGCGGCGCAGGACGATGCGGGCGTCGAAGAGCTGGTAGCGGCGAATTGCTACCCAACAGGTGATCCCGGTCGCCACCATGCCGAGTGACTCAACCGGCAGCGAGTAGAGCGTCGGCTGCCCGGCGACGGCGAGGCCGAGGCAGCCCCACCAGGCGACAGCGAAGAGCCACACCGCCGGTCGCACCCGGCGCATCGCCGCAGCGGCGGCGGTGTCACGCGTTCGTCGGCACTTCTGCTCGAAACCGACCAGGCCGGCGAGGGTGAGCGGCGCGACCAGGACGATGAATCCCATCAACCCCTCGGCGACCTCTCCGGCCCGGCCAGGAAGCGCCGTCGGGTTTGCCTCGTCCGGCCAGTCAAGCAGGCCGGTCGCGCCGATGGTCGAGATCAGCAGCACCGCCGAGACGGCCAGGTCGAGAGCGACGACGACGCGCCAGCGCGGCGAGGGCAGGCGACCGTCGGGAAAATAGAGCGGAGCGAACAGCGCCAAGCTGAGCTGCGCGGGGATCCACGGCCAGCCGTCGAGCCAAGCCACGAGGTGCGCGAGCGGCAGATCGTGGCCGTGGTCGAACGCGGCCCGACCGTAGAGGAAGGCCGCGATGGCAATCGGGATGAACACGCCACCGAGCAGCAGCAGCCAGCCGACCACGTTGCGCTGTGCCGCTCGAACGGCGGCCGCTCCGCAGATGGTGAGTGGAAGCTGGATGAGCGCCTCGGCGGCGATGAAGAGGGCCAGCGGGTGACGGTCCCACCCGACCGCCAGCTCCAGCGCGGCCTGCGCCGCGGCGGTCGCGACGCCAATGGCGAGGCGACCGACCTCGGTGAGGCTTTGCTCCGACATGACAGGAACTGTAGATCGGTCAGGCCGCCGTGGGAGCGGCTTCGCGATGTGCGGGTACGGGCGCCGAACGATCCAAGGAGAGTGCGCAACCCACGTATGCGAGGAGCAGGAGTGCGTACGCGATGAGCAGTCCGGGCTTTCCGGCGTCGAAGCTCACCGTCTCGATGACCGGCCAGATGCCGAGGGCGACGGCCGTCCAGCGGGGAACCCGGCGGCTACGGAAGAGCACAACCGCAGCCGCGATGTAACCGACGATGTGGGTCAGTAGGTACGTCAGAAGCGTCGCGGTGAAGAACGTGCTGTCCTGCCATGCCTCGATCAGCTGCGGGGAGGGTGTCAGCGAGGCGAGCAGGTCGAGACCGATGATCGCCGGGATCGACATCAAGAACGGCACGAAGATCAGCAGGAATGCCACCGCGCCGGCGACGGAGCGTCGAGCGTCGAGCAAGTGACCCAGGAACAGGATCGCGCAGGTCGCGAACACCAGGACCGGTAGGTCGAGGCCGAGCGCCACGTGCATTCCGCTGGTGTGGTCGTTGACCTTGCCGATGACCTCCTTGCCGCTGAGATCGCCAACCAGTGGGGTGGCGATGGATTGGGCGAGGATCGCGATTCCGGCGCCGATGAACGAGACGATGCCGGCGAGTTTGATTCGGGGCGTGAGTTGAGTGGTCACAGAGCTTCTCCTGCACAGAGGATCGCCGGGCGGCGATCGGGTGGCACGAGCGTGCGCGCAGCGACTGTCCCGGCGACAGGGCTCGGTGTCCCGAGTGGCAGGGATTATTGACTTCCCCGACGAGTCGACGCACCAACCGGGGACGCTATGAGAGGTATCGGGCAAGGCCCTCGAGGATGCCGCGACTGCCGGCTTCGCGGTTGGGGCCGTCGGCCCAGAACTGGTCGAAGAAGACGCCATGCTCGATGTGCGTGAACCGCGTGCCCTCTTCGATCGGCTCGAACTCGAACGAGGCCACCGACGTCGACATGTGGACCCCGTCGATCCACATGTCGTACGTGTTGACGATGCGGAGGGGTTCGATGATGTCGGTGTACGTGCACTCGAACCGCGAGACCGGGCCATTGTGGAACTTCCCCTCGGCGACATCGCGGCCGCCGACCCGGAAGTCGAACACCCACTCGCCGGGCTCGATCTCGTCGCCGGCCCCCCACCACGCGAGCTTCTCCTCCTCGACAGCGAACGCGTTCCAGACCCGTTCGGGTGGGACGGGGAAGTCACGAGTCAGGGTGAAGTCGGAGCGGGCGAGGCGGCGTTCGATCGTCATACCGCTGTGTCCTTTCGGGTTGGCTATCGGGCGAACGTGACGTGGAGCGTGCCGCTCTCGGCCACTTCCGAGGTCACCTTGTGGGTGTGCTCGAGACCGCGCAGGTCGTCCCACACGCGATTGCCGCGGCCGAGCAGGATCGGCGCGATCATGACGTGCAGGTGGTCGACCAGGCCAGCCCGCAGGAACTCGCGAGCCGTGCTGATGCCGCCGCCGACGCGTACGTCCTGACCGCCGGCGGCCTCAGTCGCCTCGGCGAGCACGTCCTCGATCGCCGAGCTGCGGAAGTGGAACGTCGTACCGCCGTCCATCGGGATCGACGGCCGCGGTGCGGTGTGCGTGAGGACATAGACCGGCGTGCCGAACGGCGGGGTGTCACCCCACCAGCCCTTCCAGTCCGGATCGTCAGGGAAGGCGTGCAGGCCGAACATCGCCGCCCCCATGATCTCTGCGCCGATGCCCTCGGAGTGTGCGGCGGCGTAGGAGTCGTCGAGGCCGGTCGTGCCAGCGCCGCTGGTGTCGCCGAAGACGTTCTCGCGGAAGGTGCGGGTGGCGGCATAGGCCGCGGTGAGCGGCTCCCAGTCCTCACCCATCGGGTTGTCGGCGGTGGGGTCGGCCATCGGGGTGTAGCCGTCAAGCGAGGCGAACAGGTCGATGCGAACTCGGGTCATGTCAGGTTCCTTTCGGGGTGGTGCTGCGGGTCAAGTGCATGCTCAGCCGGTCGGCCTGGTGCTCTGCCGGAGTGCGTTGCTGGCCGAGCCACAGGTGAAGCACGTCGAGGGCGCCGGGTCGCAGGCTCACGGTGCGTACGCGTCCGTGCTTCTGCGACGTGACGACGCCCGCGTCCTCCAGCACGCGCAGGTGTTGCATCAGCGACGGCAGGGCCATCGAGAACGGCTCCGCGAGTTCGGACACCACGGCCGGCGACTTCGCCAAACGCTCCACGACGGCCCGACGCGTGGGGTCCGCGAGGGCGCGGATCACGGCGTCGAGCTCGTCGTAATACTTAGGCATACACCTAACTATTGCTCACAGCCACCCATTCGTCAACCGGGTCAGCGGGGTCGGAGCCCGTACATCACCATGAGCTGAGCTGTCTGCTCAGCCGCCGCTCGGCGTCGGCGACGGGCGGCTTCCACCCTCAGCCGCTTCCCTGCGGTCGGTCGATCTGCCTTGATCACATTCATCCAGCGCTTCATCCCAGCTCCTCGGTCCGATCGTTTCGACGTACATGAGTACGACGAACGGAACCGACCCCGATCCGACAGATCGCTCAACTTTCGGAGCGGGTGTGGGGTTTTCAGGCGAACGGGCCGCGGACGGAGACGCCGCCGTCGACCACGATCTGTTGGCCCGTGACGTACGAGGACTCGTCCGAGAGCAGATAGGACGCGGCGTCGGCGATCTCGTCGCTCCGACCGAAGCGGCCCATGGGGATCTCGTCGACCCACTCCTCCGACGCCGCATTGGCGACGCCGGTGGAGATGGCGCCGCCCGCGACCACGTTCATTCGGATCCCGTCAGCCGAATATTCGGCCGCGACCGTTCTGGCCAGACTCAGTAGTCCGGCCTTTGCCACGCCGTACGCCCCCTGGAGCGGAGCGGCCATGAAACCCGTCACCGACCCGACGCTGACGATCGACCCGCCCGTGCCCTGATCAAGAAGGATTGGCAGCACCTGCCGGACCGCCCGCGCCACGTAGCGGAGGTTGACCTCGTAGACGGTGTCCCAGTCTGCATCCGTCATCTCATGGAGCTTGACCGCCGGGACGAAGGCGACCTGTCCGCCGACGACTGTCACCAGCCCATCGAGGCCGCCAAGCCGGTCCACGCCCGCGCTGATGATGTCGTTCAGCTCGTCGGCTGCACGTACGTCTCCCCACGTCGGCCACGCGGTGGCTCCTCGTTCGACCAGCTCAGCAGCGGCTTCTTCCGCGCGGTCCTGCTGCAGATCGGCAACGACCACGGACGCTCCGGTGTCACCAAGGCGCCGAACGATGGCCCGGCCGATCCCTTCGCCGCCCCCACCGATGACCAGTACGCGCTTGCCTTGCACCATGCGGGAAGCCTACGTGCGAATGATTGCGCGGGCTCTCCACGAGCCGACCGCGAGCCGATGAGCCATCATGGTCGGCATGTCAGCATGCGGACGGCGTAGGCGTGGCGTGAGTCTGAGCCCGACGAAGGGTCTCCGGTGAGAACTTTGCACGTCGGCCTTCGGGTCGCAGATCTCGACCGGTCAATCGCGTTCTACACCTCGCTCGGCTACGAAGTCGTCGGCCGTGTACCTGAGACGGGCATCGGCACCTTGACGATGCTCAAGCTGCCGAGCGACGAATTCGTCGCCCTCGAGCTCGTCCACGATGCGTCGCGCGGCGACGTCGATACGGGCGGCTTCAATCACCTCGTGATCGGCGTGGAGTCGATGCGCGAGACCGTCGCCCGCCTCGCAGCTGAGGGCATCGAGGCCGAACCCCCGACCTCCCCCAACGACTCGGACGACTTCTGGACCGCCTGGCTCACCGACCCGGACGGCTATCGCATCGAGCTGGTCCAGTGGCCGGCCGGTCACCCCGCCGGCATGACCGCGGAGGACCTGTCATGAGTGAGCGAAGCGCGAAGGACGTCATCGACGAGATGTTCCGTCGACAGCAGGCGGGTGATGAAACCGTCCTCGACGATCTCGCCGCCGCCGACATGGTCAACCACGCGGCGGGTCCGCAAGGCCGCGACGGACTGAAGCTCATCCTCGCCACCATCGACCACGACCTCGGACCGATCACGGTCGAGCAGCACCACCTGTTCGGCGAGGGTGATCTCGTCACGCAGCACCTCACCCTGCACGGGACGCACCGAGCGTCCTCGATGCCGCTGCTGGCTGACATACCCGCCGCCGACCTCCCGGCGGCGTGGACGTTCATCCACATCTGGCGCGTCGCGGACGGGATGATCGTCGAGCACTGGGCGTGCCGCGACGACATGGGCCTGGTCGAGCAGCTCCAGCCGTCATGACCACGGGCCAGCTCACCGTCGGGATCGTGACGCCACACGAGGCGCCCGGTCCCGAGATCGAGCTGCCCGCCATGACGAACGGTCGGATCGCCACGGTCGTGTCGCGCACCGGTCCGGAGCTGCGGGCCTCGACGACCGCTGCGGCGATCGACGGGGCCGCGGCGAGCTTCGCCGGTCATGACCTCGTCGCGGTCGTCCACGCGTCGACCACCACGGCGTACGTCATCGGCCACGACGAGGAGGCTGCCCTGGTCGAGCGTCTCTCGCAGCGCTTCCAGGTGCCCGCCGTGGCGAGCTGCGCGACCGTCGTGGCGGCCCTTCGCGCGTACGGGATCGAGCGCGTCCAGCTGGTGCACCCGCCCTGGTTCGTCGACGCCTTCGACGAGCTGGGCGCCGCATACTTCCGCGGTCTCGGCTTCGACGCGGTGGTGACGAAGGCGGTCACTCTGCCCGACGATCCCGCCCGCGTCGAACGGCAACACGTCGTCGACTGGGTCGAGCAGCACGTTGCGGACCGGGTCGAGGCGATCTTCTTCGCGGGCAACGGGTTCCGCACTGCCGACGCGGTCGAAGAGCTGGAACGGCGTACGGGTCGGCTGGTCGTCTCCGCCAATCAAGCGCTGCTGTGGGGGATCCTCTGCGCGACGAGAACAACCTGGGACCTCACCGGTCATGGCCGACTGCTCCACACGAGCCCACAAACCAACGACTCCAACCAACTTCAGAGTTGACGTGTCAGGCGTCACCTGACAATATGTCAGGCATTACCTGACAACGTGGAGGGCTCATGACAGACCAACTACTGGCGACTCGATGTTCCTTCTGCACCAAGGAGGCCGAGACGGTCGACAAGATCATCGCCGGCCCTGGCGTGTACATCTGCAATGAGTGCGTCGACCTTTGCACGTCCATCCTCGGCGCCCCGGCACAGGAGGATCAGTCGGATCTTCCGTACTGGCAACAGATGACCGACGAGGAGATGCTCGCCCATCTGCCGGCGATTGCCTCGGTTGCCGACCAGGTCGAGGACAGCCTGCGTACGTGGGTCCACCGCGTTCGGGATCGCGGCGTGAGCTGGGCGCGGATCGGCGAAGCCCTCTCGATGACGAGGCAGTCCGCCTGGGGGCGATTCTCCGGCGAAGAATGAGCGCGCTCTTCGGAGTGCCGCCGCTCTTCGCCGTCGGCAGCAGCAAGCCGACACAGCCGCCTACCTCGCGGCGATGCACGGCCTGAGGCGTTAGGCGTTCGTCGTTTCGTCTTGCTCCGCCGGCAGCGCCTCGATTGGCATCAATGAGACGAGCATGAAGATGACGATCGGCACGAGGGCGTACGGGCCAATCACGAAACTGAGTCCGATCGTGAGCAGGGGCCAAATCCAGACCGTCGTTCCCAGCCGATAGGCGATCTCGAACAGCCGAGGGTCGAGGACATCGGTCCTGAAGAACCCGCGACGCCGTAGGTAGACCGTCAACGTGCTGAACGCGATCATGCTGACCGCCAGCACGATCGCCAGCAGACGGATTGCTGCGACGAAGTCGTCGCGGTTGTGCACGGCGTCGGACAGCACCGCGAGCGTGAATGGCTGCAGTGAGTAGGTCAGGACTGTGACCATGACCAGCAGCATCGCGTAGTGGTCGAGTCCGCGACTCCAGGCGGAGATCCGCCTCATGACGCCCCAGCCACCCACGATCTGGATGAAGCCCAGCGCGTAAACCAGATAGGTCTGCCACTGGTCGGTCAGCGCTGCTCCCAGGTGCCCGGCTTCTGCCTCGGGCGGTCGCAGCTCGAGGACCAGCAGTGTCGCAGCGATCGCGTAGACGGCGTCCACGAACGCGTCGACTCGGCCCCAGCCGAAGGAGGCATGTTGGGAGGGGCCGAGCGGAGGTATCCAAATTCTGCGAGGACTCATGTCCGGACCCTACGTGGCGGAGCCCGCTCGGCGGGGTCTCTCATCGTCGGCACCTGACCCTCGAGCACGGCTGATTTCTCGAGAGCTGTCGTATCGACGGTTGCCCATTCGTGGACCTGCTGAGAGGCTGCCGACCGGGCTGTCTCATAGGCTCAGGAACCGTCGGTCGACGGGCGAGAGGGGAACACAGTGAGCAGCAACCGAGTTTTGGTGTCGGGTGCCAGCATCGCGGGTCCGGCATTGGCCCACTGGCTGCATCGGCGAGGCGCCGAGGTCACCGTCGTGGAAGCGACGCCCGCGCTGCGGCCGGGCGGACAGGCGGTCGACGCGCGTGGTGTGGCCAAAGAGGCCATCCGGCGGATGGGACTCGACGAGGCGATCCGCGCCGTGTGCACCGACACCGCGGGGGCGTACACCGTGGACGCCGACGGCACCGTGCTCGAGACGTTCAAGGCCGAGGACCACGGCGGCGACGGGTACATCGCGGAGATAGAGGTCCTTCGTGGCGACTTCGCGCAGGTGCTCTACGACGACACGCGCGACGACGTCGAGTACGTCTTCGGCGACCGGATCGCCGAGCTCAGCCAGGACTCGGACGGGGTCGACGTCACGTTCGCCAGCGGCGACCGCCGTCGATTCGACTTCGTGATCGGCGCCGACGGGCTGCACTCGGCGCTGCGCGGGATGGTCTTCGGGCCGCGTGAGCAGTTCATCCGCCACCTCGGGATGGTGCTCGCCTTCTACACCGTGCCCAACGAGTTCGGGCTCGACCGCTGGCTGATCGACTACCAGGCGGAAGGACGCACGGCGGGGCTCCGGCCCATCCACGACGCCGAGAAGGCGATCGCGATGATGTCGTTCCCCGCGCCAGAGTTCGATGTCGACTACCGAGACGTGGAGGCGCAGAAGCGGTTGCTGCGCGAGCACATGGCCGGCTTCGGCTGGGAGACCCAGCGCATACTCGCGCACCTGGACGACGCTCCGGACTTCTACCTCGACCAGGTCGCCCAGGTCGTGATGGACCGCTGGTCCAACGGACGCGTCGGACTGCTCGGCGACGCGGCGTTCAGCGCCTCACCGATGTCCGGCGGGGGCACCGGTATGGCTCTGGTCGGCGCGTACCTGCTGGCCAGCGAGCTTGCCGCCGCCGACTGGGATCCCGCGACTGGCTTCGCGGCGTACGAGGAGCGGATGCGCCCGTACATCCTGGCCAACCAGGAGATCGGCCGTATGCACGTGGAGATGCTCACTGCAGACCCGAACGCCGGGCCGCCACCGGAGCCCGACATGGATGCCCTCAACGACCTGATCGATCGGGCGGTCAACGGCCCCGAGCTGCCCGACTACGAAGACGTACCCGATCTCGGGCCCACCTCCGGTCGCGGCTGAGGAGGGGGTTCGAATGGGTACGGTGCAGGCGCAGGCGATCATGTCGCTGGACGGATACGTCGCCAAGCAGGACAACACGATCGGCCGGCTGTTCGACTGGCTGCAGAACGGCGAGGTGGCGATACCAACACCGGCTGGGGACTTCGAGGTCCATCTGACCCCGACGAGTGCGGAGCACTGGCGGCGTTGGGCGTCATCCATCGGCGCCCTGGTCTGTGGTCGTGAGTTGTTCGACGTGACCGAGGGCTGGCACGGTCGGCACACGCTGGACGTACCGATCGTCGTCGTCACGCACCACATCCCCGAGGACTGGGTCGCTGAGCACCCCGACGCGCCCTTCTCGTTCGTCACCGATGGGGTGGAAGCCGCCATCGAGCAGGCTCAGGAAATCGCCGGAGATCGGGTCGTCGCCGTCACCGGAGGGACCATCGCCAGGCAGTGCCTGGACCTCGGCCTGCTGGACGAGGTGGCGGTCGACCTGGTGCCGGTGGTGATGGGCGAGGGCAACCGGCCGTTCTTCGGACAGCTCTCCGCGGGAGAGGTCGTGCTCGGCAACCCGACGGTGTGCATCCCGGGCGACCGGGTGACCCACCTGGTCTTCCCGGTCCAGCGCTGACCCAACCAAACGAGCGGCCCATCCCGTCTAGGTTGTGACAGCGTCTTTCCACAGCAGGGAGCCAGCGTGCGCCAGACCAGCGAGGCGGAATACAGCGACTTCGCTCGCTCCGTGTGGCCGCAGCTCTACCGCACGGCGTTCATCATCGTGGGCGACCGCCAGCTCGCCGAGGATCTGGTGCAGTCCGCGCTGGTCAAGACGTACATCGCCTGGCCGCGGCTCCGGGAGACGGACAAGGCGCGTGCCTACACCCGGCGGGTGATGGTGAACGTGGCCCACGACTGGTTCCGCAAGCGTTCGTGGACGCATGAGCACACCGTCAACACCACCGACGAGGGTGTGCCGGCCGGCGATCACTCCACTGCGACGGTCAACAGGGTCACGGTCGTCGATGTGCTGAAGACCCTGCCGCTCGGCCAACGATCGGTCCTCGCTCTGCGATTCCTCGACGACCTTTCTGTGCAGGAGAC
>JAWWPE010000140.1:0-3265 GCA_033850895.1 Nocardioidaceae bacterium
TCGATCTGCTCGCGGGTGATGGCCGGGAAGTCGTACTTGATCTCCAGCGGACCGAAGCACTCCGTACACACGTAGTACGGGCCGAGCTCCTGGGTGGCACCGCACTCGCGACATGCGAGCTCGACGGCGTTGCCGAAGGCACCTGCGCGGAGGGTCTTGGTGGTCTTGCTGGGGGCCGAGGTGGCGGTGGGACTCACAGAGCTTTCCCTTTCATCTTTCCCGGATCGACTGTCGTCCGGGACGGAATGAGCACCTGGTCTGTGCGGACTGGTTGCTGGGGTTTCATCGGGCCGTATCCCTCAACCCCTCTGGATGAGTTCTGCAAGCGTACGCAGGCGTCTCACGATGTGTCCACTCGGTCCGCATCGTGGATGGTGCCGGCTCACTCCGCGGACGTCAGGGGCGCTTGGCGAAGCGGTTGGTCGGCGGTGGGTAGCCGCCGTCCGAGAGGTTCGCGAGCCGCTCGAACGGGTTGTACGACGAGTGGTCGCCGGCAAGCACGTACGAGACGCCGACGAACAGGAGATAGAACGGCAGCATCAGGATGCCGACGCAGAACGCATATTGCGTGCAGTGCCGGTCCTCGTGCTGCAGCAGGAGCGGACGGTCGTGCATGTACGACGAGTCGTGCTTCGTGTCGATGACGCTGCCGATCGTGAACGCACTGGCCACCGGGAACCCGTATCGATAGCCGGTGGCGAGGTACGTGCCGCGGCCCCGACGCGAGATCGTCGCGCCCCCGAGCTTGGCGACTCCGAGGCCGAGCGGCGTGCTGAGGTTGATCCAGTTCAGGACCGTGCGCAGCCGGGTCCAACGGGTGTGCGGCAGCAGCTCAGAACTCATCGGCCAGCTGCTCCAGCCAGGTGGCCACGGCATCGGGGCCGTCGAGCACGAGATCGGCGCGTGACACCAGCGCATCCTGCTCGGTCGAGGCGGAGACGATCAGCAGGCCGGCAAGACCCTTGCCCCGGAGCTCGTCGACCGCGTCGAAGGCCGGCAGGTCGCCGAGGTCGTCGCCGGCGAAGATCACCTGACGGGCACCGGTCTCGGCAACCAGTGCCCGCATCGCCTGGCCCTTGTCCATGCCCTCTGCCCTCAGCTCGATGACCTGACGCCCAGGCTCGACGACGAGGCCGAGCTCGCCGGCGAGCTCGCGCAAGGGCTCGGCCAGCGTGTCGAGCAGTCCGGGGTCGATGCCACGCGTGTGGATGGCCAGCGCGAGGCCCTTGTCCTCGATGCGGACGTGGTCGGCTCCGCGCTCGGCCAGCCAGCCGGGCAGCAGCGCGGCCAGCGTGACGATCGCGTCGGGCCGATCGGGGCTGCCGACCTCACCGGCGTCGGCGTGCCAGCGCTCGGCGCCGTACTGCCCACAGATGATCAGCGTCTCGAAGCCCGGTCGCCCGACGAAGCCGCCGAGCTCGAGCGCCTGACGTACCGGACGACCCGTGACGATCGCGATCTGACCGAGCACCTTGCCGAGCCGGCCGAGTGCGGCGACCGAATGCTCATGGGCGTACGCCCGAGCCGGATCGTCGACGATGTGGGCGAGGGTGCCGTCGAAGTCGAGCGCCAGCAGGGTGCCCTCGGGGTCAGCGACCACAGCAGCGCGAAAGGACGAGGTCATGCCCCAATCATTGCTGGCCGGCGAGGATGATCGTCAGCCGGTCGGTGCGCATGGGGTCGACTCGGGGGAGGATCCGGGTGATGCCGACGTCCTTGCCGAGCTGGATGGCCTCGCTCTGGTGCCCGGCCGGGTAGTAGACGGTGTTGCCGGGCACCGAACCGCGCCAGTTGCCGACGCCGCCGACGGTCCAGCCGGCGCCCTTGACCTTGGCCGAGAATGCCCCGGCTGCACCGGGCACGCCGGTGTTGTTGAGCACGGAGACGGCGATGCCGGTGCGATTGACGGTCGGTGCCGGCTTCGTGGTCTTGGTGGGCTTCGGCGTGGGAGTTGTCGTCGTCTCGGTGGGAGTCGGAGTCGCCGTGGGCGCGGTCGTGGTCGCGGTGTGCGTGGGGGCAGCCGTCGGATGCTTGTCACCGTCGTCGCCGTTGCCGTCGACGATCAGCCAGCCGATCCCGGCGAGGGCAAGGACGCAGACCGCGGCAGTGACAACGACGAGCCAGCTCGGCGGCACGTAGACGTTGCGACTGGGAGTCTTGCGGTGCTCCACGACACGCTCCGTCAGAGATCGATGCCCAGGCGCTTGGCGGAACGGCTCCGCTGTCGCCCGGCACGGAGGCGGCGCAGACGCTTGACGAGGAGCGGGTCGAAGGCCAGCGCGTCGTCGCGGTCGATCAGGGCGTTGAGCACCTGGTAGTAACGCGTGGCGGACATGTCGAACTTCTCGCGGATCGCCTGCTCCTTGGCGCCGGCATACTGCCACCAGAGCCGCTCGAGCGCGAGGATCTCGCGGTCGCGCTCAGACAGTGACTCCGCGGCGGTCGTGCCCGCGGGGTTGGACTTCTCCACTGCGCTCATGCCACCGCCTCCATGAGAAACCCACGATACGGAGGCAGTGGCATGATCCCTGCCTCATGATTCGCGCCCCCTACTCGTTGGACTCGTGGGGGGACCCCCAGCTGGCGCTCGCTCATGCCTTCATCGTAGGCCACGAATCACACTCATGTCATTTGCTTGGAAGAATGGCAGGGTGGGTGTCATGACCTCTGACTCGACACCACTCTCGCCCGTACGTTGGGGAATCCTCGCGACCGGCGGGATCGCCGAGAGCTTCGCCACCGGTCTCGCTCTCGTCGACGGCAACGAGCTCGCCGCGGTCGGCTCACGGCGGCCCGAAGCGGCCGCTGATTTCGCCACACGATTCGGGACCGATGCCACGCGGGCCCACGGGTCGTACGAAGATCTGGCGGCGGACCCCGACGTCGACGTCATCTATGTCGCCACCCCTCACAGCCGCCACCTCGAAGACGTCCTGCTGTGCTTCGAGGCGGGCAAGGCGGTGCTGTGCGAGAAGGCGTTGACGATGAATCTCGCCGACACCCAGACACTGGTCGACGAGGCGCGCAGGCGCGGGTTGTTCTTCGCCGAGGCCATGTGGATGCGGGTCAATCCCAACATCCGCCGGGCCAGGCAGCTCGTCGCCGACGGGGCGTGCGGCACGGTCGGGCAGGTGCGGGCCGAGCTCGGCTTCGCTGCCGGAGCCGATGTCGCCCGCCTGTGGGATCCCGCGCTCGGCGCCAGCGCCCTGCTCGACGTCGGCATCTATCCGCTGACCTTCGCCCACTTGTTCCTGGGCGAGCCCAC
>JAWWPE010000147.1:0-3151 GCA_033850895.1 Nocardioidaceae bacterium
CTGGTTCGGGCGATCACGGAGGCGGGTTCGATGAATCCGGTCGTGCTGCTCGACGAGATCGACAAGGTCGGTGCCGACTACCGCGGCGACCCCGCGGCGGCGCTGCTCGAGGTGCTCGATCCCGCGCAGAACCACACGTTCCGCGATCACTACCTCGATCTCGACCTCGACCTGTCGGACGTGCTGTTCCTGGCCACCGCCAACGTGATCGAGTCGATCCCGCAGGCGCTGCTCGACCGGATGGATCTCGTGCAGCTCGACGGCTACACCGAGGACGACAAGGTCGCCATCGCGCGGCAGTACCTCGCGCCGCGCCAGCTCGAACGTGCCGCGTTGACCGCCGATGAGGTGGAGATCACCGACGAGGCGCTCCACGAGATCGCCGCGTCGTACACCCGGGAAGCCGGCGTACGACAGATGGAGCGGCTGCTGGCCAAGGTGTTCCGGAAGGTCACCACGAAGCTGACCGACCCGGACGTCGAGCAACCGGTGGTCGTGGACGACAAGACCCTGGTCGACTACATCGGGCGACCGAGGTTCACCCCGGAGTCCGAGGAGCGCACGGCGGTGCCCGGCGTGGCCACCGGCCTCGCGGTCACCGGTCTCGGCGGCGACGTGCTGTTCATCGAGGCGAGTGCGTACGAAGGTGAGCGCGGGCTGGCGA
Organism: Nocardioidaceae bacterium; assembly: GCA_033850895.1. Classification (GTDB taxonomy): domain Bacteria; phylum Actinomycetota; class Actinomycetes; order Propionibacteriales; family Nocardioidaceae; genus Aeromicrobium. Next base: position 665 of record JAWWPE010000147.1, read on the forward strand.
TCACCGGTCAACTCGGCGACGTCATGAAGGAATCGGCGCAGATCGCGCTGACGTACGTCAGGTCGCACGCCGACGCGCTGGGCATCGACCCCGACACGCTCGAGCGGTCGATCCACCTGCACGTGCCCGCTGGTGCGGTCCCGAAGGACGGACCGTCCGCCGGTGTCACCATGGTCACCGCTTTGACGTCACTGGTGCTCGGACGCAATGTCCGCGCCGACGTGGGCATGACCGGCGAGGTCACCCTCAACGGCCGGGTCCTGCCTATCGGTGGGGTCAAGCAGAAGCTGATGGCGGCCCAGCGTGCCGGGCTGAAGACGATCTTCATCCCGGCCCGCAACGAGGTCGATCTCGTCGACGTACCCGACGAGGTGCTGGCCGAGCTCGACGTCCGCCCGGTCGCCGATGTCTCGGAGATCCTGGCCCTGGCCCTCGAACCGGTCACCGAGGCGAGCGCAACCGTCGCAGCCTGACCGCCCAACCTCGCACCGTGCCCATCATTCGATGGGTACGGTGGGAGGTGGGGCACATGGAGGCAGGTGGCGATGACCGCGGAGAAGTCGACCGAAGAGCTGCAACGTGTCGTCATCCGCTTCGCCGGCGACTCCGGCGACGGGATGCAGCTGACCGGTGACCGGTTCACCCAGGAGACCGCCGACTTCGGCAACGACCTCTCGACGCTGCCCAACTTCCCCGCCGAGATCCGCGCCCCCGCAGGCACCCTGCCGGGGGTGTCTTCGTTCCAGATCCACTTCGCCGACTACGACATCCTGACCCCGGGCGACCGACCGGACGTGCTGGTCGCGATGAATCCCGCTGCGCTCAAGGCCAATCTCGCCGACCTGCAGCCCGGCGGCACGGTGATCGTCGACGCCCACGAGTTCACCGATCGCAATCTCAAGCGGGTGGGCTACGCCAGCAATCCGCTCGAGGACGGCTCGCTCAACGACTACCAGCTGCATGCGATCGACCTGACCGGGCTGACGGTCGGCGCGGTCGCCGAGTTCGGCCTGTCGCGCAAGGATGCCTCGCGGGCCAAGAACATGTTCGCCCTCGGGCTGGTCAGCTGGATGTTCGGCCGCCCCATCGACGGCAGCATCGCGTTCCTCGGCAAGAAGTTCGCCGACCCGGCCATCCGCGACGGCAACATCGCCGCACTCCGTACGGGCTTCAACTTCGGCGAGACGACTGAGGCATTCGCCGTCTCGTACGTCATCAAGCCGGCGGTGATCCCGCCAGGTCGCTATCGCAACATCACCGGCAACACCGCACTCTCGTACGGCATCGTCGCCGCCGGGCAGCTGTCCGGGTTGCCGGTGTTCCTCGGCGCCTACCCGATCACCCCGGCGTCCGACATCCTGCACGAGCTGTCCAAGCACAAGGCGTTCGGCGTCACGACATTCCAGGCCGAGGACGAGATCGCCGGTGTCGGCGCGGCCCTCGGTGCGAGCTTCGGTGGCGCCCTGGGCGTGACGTCGACGTCTGGCCCGGGCCTCGCGTTGAAGGGCGAGACGATCGGCCTCGCGGTGATGCTCGAGGTGCCACTCGTCATCGTCGACATCCAGCGCGGCGGCCCGTCGACCGGTCTGCCGACCAAGACCGAGCAGTCCGACCTCCTTCAGGCGATGAGCGGCCGCAACGGTGAGGCACCCGTCCCGGTCATCGCACCGCAGTCCCCCGCCGACTGCTTCGACGCCGCACTCGAGGCGGCCCGGATCGCCGTCACCTACCGCACCCCGGTGATCCTGCTCTCGGACGGCTACCTCGCCAACGGCTCCGAGCCGTGGACGCTGCCCGATGTCGCCGCCCTGTCACGGATCGAGCCGGCCTTCGCCGTCCCGGACCCCGACACGGCATTCCTCCCGTACGCCCGCGATCCGCAGACCCTGGCACGGCCATGGGCGCCGCCCGGAGTCGCGGGGCTCGAGCACCGCATCGGCGGGCTGGAGAAGGCCGACGGCACGGGCGACATCTCCTACGACCCCGCGAACCACGACCTGATGGTCCGCACCCGACAGGCCAAGGTCGACGGCATCGCCGCCACGATCCCCGAGCTGGTCGTCGACGACCCGGATGGACACGCGAAAGTGCTGGTCATCGGCTGGGGGTCGACGTACGGACCGATCGGCGCGGGTTGTCGCCGGGCCCGGCTGGCAGGTCACCGCATCGCGCAGGCGCACCTGCGCCACCTCAACCCGTTCCCGACGAACCTCGGCGAGGTGCTCGCGGCGTACGACCGGGTCATCGTCCCGGAAATGAATCTCGGCCAGCTTCGCAGCCTGCTGCGAGCGAAGTACCTCGTCGATGCCGAGGGCTACAACGCCGTACGCGGTATGCCGTTCGGCGCCGCCGAGCTTGGTGAGCACTTCATCGAGATCTGCACCAAAGTTGACTCTGATTGGAGACCGCGATGACCACGGACCTGGGTATGCCGTTGGGCCACGGCCTCGAGGGCGTGCCGACCGCCGAGGAGGCACAGACCCGTAA
>JAWWPE010000201.1:0-3160 GCA_033850895.1 Nocardioidaceae bacterium
CGCATCGCTCGGCGTGGCACTCTGCGCCAGCTCGAGGGTGAACGTCTCGCGACTCATGTGCAGGCGGCAGGCCGCTCCGTCGATGCCGAGGAGCACGAGGCGCTCGGTGAGCCCGTCGATGCCGTTCGATTGCGAGGTGACGGTGCGAGGCTTGCAGGGATCGGCCGGCTTCAACGGTTCGAACTCCCCACCCCCGTTCGCCAGCTCCACACCGATCACGGTGAGCACCAGGACCACCGCCGCGGCGATAACCCCGATCGCGCGGACGCGGACGCTCACGACGTCCTCCGCCTGCCGGGCACCAGCACGGTGAGCAGCGCGAGGAGAGCGAGGCCAGCACCGAGCAGGAACGAGTCGCGAAACGCACGCGTCGCGGCACGTTCGAGCTGTACGTCGAGGTCGCCCTCGAGCGTCGCCGCGGCCGGTCGTTCACTGGCATCGAGGTGGGCATTGGCGAACGCCTGATGGAGGTCTGGGATCTGCCCCTGCTGTTGGGTCAACGAGGCACCGAGAGCCTGGGCGACGGCGATCTTGTCGCCGGACTTCAACGGCGCGTCGAGCACCAAGGAGGTAATCGCCTCCTGGGCCGGCACCTGGGCGTCCTGCAGGTCGGCGGTGAACACCGGTGTCAGGATCGCCAGCCCGACGACCACGCCGAGGTGGCGCGCGCCAATGGTCCACCCGGCGTGTCGAGCCCGCGGCAGCCGCATCTCCAGCGCCTGGGACGTTAGCCGGTCGATGGTCAGCCCCAGTCCCAGGCCCACGAGTGCCTGCGGTGCGATGGTCCACGCGAGGTCGGCCGATGGTGGGATGGCGAGCCCGACGAGCCCGCCGGCGATCAGGAAGCAACCGACTGCGACCTCGACTCGCGCGGGCGGGCGCATCAACCGTACGAGCGGGCGCGAGAGCACCGCCGCGGCCGGTACGACCGAGACCGTCACCGCCGCCGCCGCGGGGGAGCGGCTCCAGCCCTGGACGAGCAGCAGCACCAGCAGGAACAACGCCGCCGTCAGGGCGGCTGACAACAGCGCAAGGGTTAGGTTCGGACGGAGCGCCGGTCGGTGCCGCTCCGGCGCGAGGACCGATGTCGTGCGCGTCGAGAGTGCGGCGGGCACAGCCAGGACGGCGAATGGCACCTGCACCACGAAGATCGCCTGCCAGGAGAACGCCTGGGTGAGCAATCCGCCGGCAACTGGACCGAGAGCCGTACCGATCACGCCGGCGGCCACCCAGGTCGTGACCCCACGGCGCTGACCCCGCAGCCCGACCAGGAGCTCCAGGCAGCCGATCAAGGCCAGCGCTCCGCCGAGTGCCTGCACGCAGCGCGCCGCGATCAGCACGTCGATCGATCCAGCAACTGCGCACCATGCCGAGGCGCCGGCGAACACCGCGATGCCGATCGCACCAAAGATGCGCGGCTGGGCGCGAGCAGTCGCCACGGCGGCTGGTACGGCGGCGAGCCCCAGCACGACGTTGAACGAGATCAGCACCCAGGCCACCTGACCCACGGAGGTGTCCAGGTGCTCGAGGATGTCGGGCAACGCCAGCGTCACCACCGCCGAGTCGGCGAGCACGAGCGCGACGGTCACCGCGAGCAGCGGGGCAACGGCACGACGCATCCGGCCATCCTTGCAGGGGCCGACCATGCAGGTTGCCTCAGTCGTCGATGAACATCTTTCCTTGGCGTTCTATCTCGGCGAGACCGTCGCGCATGGCCTGCTGCTGCTCGGCAGTGTGTCCGACCCAGTCGATCAGCTCGCCGACGATCTTCACGGGTTCCTTGGTGCGATAGGACCGAGTCGGGTTGCCCGGGAACTTCCGGTCGGTCACATTCGGGTCGTCCTCGAGCTCACCGGTCGGTTCGACGATGTAGATCCGCTCCCGGCCCTCGCCAACGGCCAGCTCGGCGCCCCATGCGGCGGCATCCAACGTCTCGGACACGTACACGTGATTGGCCGTACGCCCTCCGCCGTAGTTCGAACGCCGGCCGGGCACCAACAGGTCGCCGACCTTCAAATCGGCCTTCGTCCCGTGGAGCAACGCTCCCGACTCGTGAACCTCAAACGGTCTCGCGGTGTTGTCCATACATCCCCCATTTCAACGATCCCCATCAGGTGAACTGCTGAATCTAACCGACGGCCCGGAAGGCCAGAAAATCCGGCGACGAGCAACCGATCGTCCCAAACGTGTTATATCTTGTTGAACTCTGTTGGTTTTGATTCATATCCAGTCCGAGAGGAACTGCTGTGCTTCCTCAGCAACGACAGGCGCGGATCCTCTCGGAACTCCAACGCGCCGGCGCTGCCCGGGTCGCCGAGCTGACCGCCCTGCTCGGCGTCTCGGACATGACGATTCGCCGCGACCTCGAGCAGCTCGCGACCGAGGGCATGATCCGCAAGGTCCATGGCGGTGCCGTGCTGGCCGGCCATGCCACGTTCGAGCCGGGCTTTGCCGCCAAGAGTCAGCTGGCCACGGCGACGAAGGCCGCGATCGCTGCCGAGGCGGCGACTCTGTTGCGTCCGGGGGCCGCCATCGGCCTGTCCGCCGGCACCACGACCTGGGCGATGGCGACGCACATCGTCACGATCGCCGGGCTGACCGTCGTCACCAACTCGACCACCGTCGCCGATGTCATCACCAGCCTCGACACGCAGAACCAGGTCACCGTGATTCTCACGGGGGGCGTACGTACGCCAAGCGCCGCCCTGGTGGGGCCTGTTGCCGACCGTACGGTGGCGAGCATGCACGTCGACGTACTGTTCCTCGGCGTGCATGGGATGGACCTGCGTGCCGGATTCACCAGCCCCAATCTTGCTGAAGCGACGACCAATCAGGCGTTCATCGACAGCGCCCGGGAGGTTGTCGTCCTGGCCGACTCGACCAAGTGGGGGACCGTCGGCCTGGCGCGCATTGCACCCTTGAGCGTGGCCAACACGGTGATCACGGACTCCGCGATTCCCGCGTCCGGCCGCCGCGCGCTGATGGACGCGGTAGAGCGGGTCGTGACCGTCGACGTCGAAGCGGAGACCGCGGCCGTCATCGACGGCGCAGACGCCTAGACCCCGGAGTGCGACGTGAGTGAGACCGGCGTCACAAAATCCCTTGACATCCACCTGCAGCACAGTTTTAATGTGGCGTGTTCTGATTGATCGCGTTGGAA
>JAWWPE010000214.1:0-9169 GCA_033850895.1 Nocardioidaceae bacterium
TGGCACGGTGAGACCGTCGTCGACGTCGACCCGCGCACGGTCGCCCACGACGGTCCGGTCTACCACCGGCCGTACGCCCGACCCGACTGGCAGGACGCGCTGCAGGCCGACGGCGCCGAAAAGCTGGCCCGTCCGGCGACCGGCGACGAGCTCCGCGAACAGCTCGTCCGCATCGTCACGTCGCCCAACATGGCCGACAAGTCCTGGATCACCGACCAGTACGACCGCTACGTCCAGGGCAACACCGTGCTCGCCCAGCCCGAGGACGCCGGGGTCATCCGCATCGATGCCGAGACGCACCTGGGAGTCGCTGTCTCCACCGATTGCAACGGCCGCTTCGCCAAGCTGGATCCGTACGTCGGCGCCCAGCTCGCCCTCGCCGAGTCCTACCGCAACGTCGCGGTGACCGGCGCGCTCCCGCTCGCGGTCACCGACTGCCTCAACTTCGGCTCGCCGGAGAACCCCGACGTGATGTGGCAGTTCGAGCAGGCCACCCAGGGTCTCAAGGACGCTTGCGCCGAGCTCGGCATCCCGGTCACCGGCGGCAACGTGTCGTTCTACAACCAGACCGCCGAGGACCCGATCCTGCCGACCCCGGTCGTCGGCATCCTCGGCGTCATCGACGACGTGCGCCAGCGCATCAGCCAGGGGTTCGTCGCCGAGGGCAGCCATGTGCTCCTGCTCGGCGAGACCGGTGAAGAGCTCTCCGGGTCCACCTGGGCCGATGTCGTCCACGGTCACCTCGGTGGGCAGCCTCCTGCGGTCGACCTCGAGGCCGAGCGCTCGCTCGCCAACCTGATGGTCGAGGCCGCCAAGACCGGCGTGGTCGAGTCCGCCCACGACCTCTCAGACGGCGGGCTCGGCATGGCCCTGGCCGAGGCGACATTCCGCAACGGGGTCGGCGTCAGCGTCGACCTCGACGACCCGTTCCTCGACCTGTTCAGCGAATCATCCGCCCGGGCCATGGTCGTCGTGGCCGAGGATCGTCACGAGGAATTCGTCGACCTCGCCGAGAAGCACGGTGTGCTGCTCGCCTCCGTCGGTCGTACGGGCGGCGACGCCCTCGAGGTCGTCGGACAGTTCAGCATCCCCGTCGCCGAGCTCCGCACGGCCTGGCGGGCCACGATCCCCGCCGCCCTGGCCTGAACCATGGCACGGCCGCGCACGCCTTTGTCCCATGAGGAGTTCGCCGCCATCTGCGAACGGATCGACGACGGCACCGCCGAGCGCGCCGATCTCAAGGCCGCCACGCTGCACCTCGTCGCCCTCCTCGTCGAGAAGGCCCCCGGCGCCAGCGTGGAGGTACGCATCCCCCCGTTTGCCGCCGTGCAGTGCATCGCCGGGGCCCGCCACACCCGCGGAACACCGCCCGCCGTCGTCGAGATGGACCCGCACACCTGGATCGCGTTGGGCCGCGGTCGGCTCGCCTGGTCGGACGCCTCCGTACGGGCCTCAGGTGAACGATCCAACCTGTCACCGTTGCTGCCTCTCGACTCCACATGATTTAGTGTGGGGTTTGCGGCCCGGACGTTTGGAAGTGGCAATCCGGCCGCTTGGACTCGGGCTACGGGGGACGCAACACCATCATGACTCGTGACGGCAGCAGCGAGCACACGATCGACCCGGCGCAGCGCTGGGCGCAGCTTCTCGAGGGTTTGCACGGTCGCCGCCGCGAAGCCGTGCTCGAGGCCCTGCGAGCATCCGACGAACAGGGATTTCCCGCGACAGCAGAGGGCGTACGCATCCTCGTCGCCTATGCGCTGGGCAAGATCTCAGCCCGCCAGTACGCCGCACGCATCCTCGATTCCCTGGGCCTCGTCCCGCCACCACCCGAGCGTTCGCACCCCACCTCCACGTTCGATCCGCTCCCCGATCTGGGCACCTGGCGCACCGACGAGCGCCGGCCCCGCACCTGGCAGGAGCCCGAGCGCAGCGCGCCGAAGCCGGAGCCTGCCCCGTGGACTCCGGTGAGCTCGCGAGCGGCCAGCCGTGAAGAGGCGGTCCACGCCTTCCTCAGTGGTCGCATCCCGGTCGAGGAGTTCCTGAGGCTCTCGCGCGTCCGTACGGTGTAGACACGCTGTCAGCTATTTCCCGAAATCGGTTGAGTGACTCTGGGTCGATCACTATGCTTTCCCGATCGGGGATGATGAAACACGTTGGATGAGTGACTCCCATGACCACCCAGACTCAAGATCCCGCTGACCAGTGGGCTGACCTGCTGCAAGAGCTGACCGGACGCCGGCGCAACGCCGCCGTCTCCGCGCTTCGGCAGTCCGCGATGACCGGCTGGCCGGCATCGCGCGAGAGCGTCGCCAGCCTGGTCGCCTACGCACAGGGTCGCATCAGCTCGCGCGAGTATGCCGCGCAGACCCTCGTCTCGCTCGGACTTGCCGACGCGCACACCGCTCCGCAGCTGCTCCGCGCAGCGGCGGAACCGGAGCCGACGCATCACTACGCACCTCCACGCGAGTCCCCGCCCGTACGGTCGATGCGATCGTCATCGATCGACGCGAATGCCGGCGCTGAGTTCCTGTCGGGCAGCTCGATGGAGGACCACTGGCGGCGCGACTGACGTCTGCGTCACCGGCGCGCGGCGATGGCCCGCTCGGGATAGTTGGTCGTGACCATCCAGACATCGGGGTCGTTCATCCAGCGTGAGAGCTCATCCTCACCGTCGACGGTCCACACGACCAGCTGCAGCCCGCGACGCCGGGCGTACGCCTTGAGCGACAGCCGTGCGACCAGCTTGTGCGACACGACTAGGTTGGCTCCGCTCAACCAGATCCGGAGCCGGGGGAACCCTGACGCGATCTGAGCCTTCCAGCGCGGGACCAATCCGCGGCCGTGCGAGCGCGCCGATGACGACAGGCCGACGAGCAGGCCCGGCGCGTGCTGATGGGCCCAGCGCTGGATCGTACGTACTGAGGAGTCCTCGGCCGTCGTGATGATGACGTTGCCGACGCCGAGAGCATCGATGACCGAGGCCACGATGTCGATCTCGCCCCCGCGCACCTTGAGGTCGACGTGGGCGCCGACCCGGCCGGCGATGAGCGTCAGCAATGCGTCGAGCTCGACCAGCCCGCCGGCGAAGTCGTCGAACGTGTGGTGGGAGATCGACCGGTGCCGGCCTCCACTCTCCAACCGGTCATCGTGGAACAGCACCGGCCGGCCGTCGGCGGTCAGGCGTACGTCGAACTCGACGAAGTCGCAGCCCGCCTGGATCGCCGCCTCGTACGCCGCCAACGTGTTCTGCAGCGCGTGGTCATCACCGGCGCCTCCGCGATGGGCGGACACCAGGGCCATGGCTACGCAGTCTTGCCGTGTTGCAAGAGACCCCAGACTGTCGTCTCGGCGGTGACGTAGCGCGCCAGACCGTGCGCCTCGCGGTAGTCCCTGATGGCGCTGACCGTCTTGGCGTCATAGCTGCCGTTGACGGTGAGCGTCTCGCCCGCGGCGACCAGTGCACGCTGCAGACGCCAGACCGACCCGCCGACCGAGCCCTGCTTCAGGACGTGCGGGATGGGTCCCCTCGCCAGCAGGGCGGTCCAGGTCGGCCTGGTGGTGTGGCCGGCCGGGCTCCAACCGAGGGTGGCGCGGAATGCGTCGATCGCCGTGCTGGTTGCCGCACCGAAGGTCTGGCCGACGGTCTTCTTGAAACCCGCCTCGTGCAGCAGGCACTGCAGTGCCGCCACCTTCGCACCGGTGTCGCCGACCTCGAGGTGCGGGTACGACGAGAACGACAGCGGCACCTTGCAGGGCAGCGACTCCTTCGAGGGCACCGAACCCTTGCCGACATCGAGGAAGTCGCGGTCGATGTTGAGCTTGTGCCCGCCGTACGTCACGTTGACGCCGTTCTCGTACTGATGGATGCGTTGGTGGTCGGCCCAGCCCTCATCGGCGAGGTAGGAGCCGCCGTCGGTGTCGGCCTTCTTGTTGGTCCACGCGATCCACAGGTTGTCGGGGAGTGTGTAGTTCTTGCGCTCTGCCGCGCGAGCGTCGTCGATCACCTTGATCGCCGCCGAGCCGCTGGAGTAGACGCCAGACTTGAAGTCGTGGCGGTGGAGGTACTCCGTCCAGGCGTCGGTGAACTCCAGCACGATGTTGTCGCAAGCCTTCGTGCGGGCGTACCACTCGAGGTCGAGATAGATCGTGCTGCCGGAGCCGAAGCCGTACTTCTTGAGGGCCGCGACGGCCTCGGAGCCCTCGGTGCGTGCCTGGGAGCGCGCCGTGGCGACCGTCTTGGACATGTGGTGCTTCTGCACCTTGCTCTTGGGGTTGTTCTTGAAGCACGGCGACTGGCGGCCGACGTGGATCGGGATGAATCGCCAGCCGTTCGCGGCGTTGGTGGCAACCCACGTCTTGCTGAGATTGGGCTGGTCGTCGTCACCGCAGTAGCGCGAGTCGCCGGAGATGTAGATGCCGATCGCCGAGTACGGCGAGCGCTGGTTCCACGCGTCCATGACGGTCTGGCTCGGCGCGACGCAGGCGTCGAAGCCGTAGCCGGTGAAGCTCCCGGGCGCGGACGGAGTCGCGGCGGAAGCCGGTATGGCAGCAAGGAACGGCGCGGCGAGAGCGGTCAGCAGACCAGCAACCAGGAGCCGCGCGGCGGGGGAAGACGCCAGACGCATCCGTCGATGCTACCCGAGTTACGCATGTGGCGGGTGGGATCAGGCTCTTGGTCAGACCTGACGATCCCGGTCAGCCCAGTAGGGCTTGCGCAGATCGCGCTTCAGGATCTTGCCCGACGGGTTGCGTGGTAGCGCCGGGACGACGTCGATCGACGTCGGCACCTTGTAGCCGGCAAGCCGCTCGCGGGCGAATGCGATGAGTTCTTCCGACGTAGCGGTCTGATCCGGCTTGAACGCGATGACCGCCTTGACCGTCTCACCCCATCTGTCGTCCGGGACGCCGATGATGGCGATCTCGGCGACGGCGGGATGCTCGGCGAGCACCCGCTCGACCTCAGGCGAATAGACGTTCTCCCCGCCGGTGATGATCATGTCCTTGATGCGATCCTCGATGAACAGGAACCCGCCGTCATCGACCCGGCCGAGGTCGCCCGTTCGGAGCCATCCATCCGGCGTCAGAAGCTCGGCGGTTGCCTCGGGCTTGCCGAGATAGCCGGCCGTCGCCTGGGGCGTGCGGAACCAGACCTCGCCGGACTTACCCGGCTCGACGTCCTCGAGGGTGAACGGGTCGACGATCCGCATCTCGGCGTGGGCCACCGGCACGCCGGCGGACACCAGACGCTCGGGGTGCTCCGGATCGCGGTGCGCCGCGTCGTTGAGCACGGTGATGACGCCGCCCATCTCGGTCATCCCGTAGACCTGCTGGAACTCGGTGTCAGGCCAGGCCTCCATGGCTGCCCGGAGCAGCGGCAAAGGCATGGGAGCGGCGCCGTAGCCGAATCCCTTGAGCTTGCTGAACAACGCCATCGCCTCGGGGCCGGCGGCGACCAGCGCGGCGACGACGGCGGGGACCAGGAACACGTGTGTGCAACCGGCCAGGATCCCGCCCGCGAGCTGCATCGCGTCGACCTCGCTGATGATGTAGCCGGGGATACCGATCACCGGACCGGTCAGGGCGTACGACGTACCGCCGACGTGGAACATCGGCATCGCCACGAGTGCCATGTCCGTGTCGTCATACGTGGTGTCGCCGACCCCGTTGACGCTGTGCTCGACCATGGCGTGCTGGCTGAGCTGGACCCCCTTGGGTCGGCCGGTGGTGCCGGAGCTGTACATCACCACGCAGATGTCCCGAGGGTCCACGTCGGGCTGGCGATCCGTCGGAGTGCCGGCCGCGAGCCAGGCCTCGAACTCGTCATTCTCCCCGCCGACGACGATGACCTTCTCGACGTGCTCGAGCCGACCCCGCACGAGCTCCAGCTGGTCGACGAGCTGATGGCCGACGAACACGATCCGCGCGCCGCAGTCGTTCAGGACGTAGTCGAGTTCGTCGCCCGCGAGGCGCCAGTTGACCACCGTCGTGGCCGCGCCGATCTGGCAGCCGCCGAGCAGCACCTGGAGCACGGCGGTGTTGTTCTTGTCGAGGATCGCGATGCGGTCACCGCGTTGCACCCCGTCGGCCAGCAGCGCTCCGGCCGCCTGGCGTACGGACGCCCAGGCCTCGGCCCAGGACCACGTACGACCGTTGAAGATCCAGCACGGACCATCCGGCTTCTCCTCCGCGCGGAACGCGAGAAAGTCGGTCAGGTAGGTCGCTGGCGGGATGGTGAAGGCCATGGTGCTCCTCGACGGCTGGGGTCTGAATCACAGCAGCGTACGGGAAGGTCTCGGCGAAAAGGCAACCAAAGGTTGCATACTCCGAATCGGTCGAGTACGTTGATATGCAACCAAACGTTGCAACACCAGAGAGTGAGAAATCATGGAACTCGGAACCATCGAACGGGAAGTCCACGTCGAGGCATCTCCGGAAATCGTGTTCGAGGTGGTCAGCAGCCCCGAACACATCCGCGAGTGGTGGAACGGTGTGGAGACCGACATCGCTCCGGTCGTCGGCTCGACCGCCGAGCTCGCCTGGGGGAAGGACACCGCCGAGCCGCACATCGAGCAGCTCACCGTCGTCGAGGCCGCACCGCCGCGCCTGTTCTCGTTCCGCTGGGTCTACGACGGGGCAGACGCCCCGACGCCGGCGAACTCGCTCCTGGTGACGTTCGAGCTCCTGCCTTCCGGTGACGGCACCCTCGTACGCATGACGGAGAGCGGGTTCCGCGAGAAGGGCTGGGAGATCGCCGAGATGGAGGCGGCGTACGCCGACCACTCGAACGGATGGGACGTCTTCGTCCCGGCTCTCGGCGCCTATGTCACCCGGCTGGTCGCGGCATCATGACCACTGCGATCGACGACGGGCTGTGGTCGGCTATCGGCGACCCCACCCGCCGCCGGATGCTCGACCTGCTTCTCGCCGAGGGCCCGAGCACCGCGACCACGCTCAGCTCGGTCCTGCCGGTCACCCGCCAAGCCGTCTCCAAGCATCTGGTCGTGCTCGACCGGGTCGGGCTGGTGAGCGTCACCCCGGCCGGTCGCGAACGGCGCTACCAGATCGACGAGGCGCAGCTCGCTCGTGCGGTCACCCAGCTCGCCGATGTCGGCGCGACGTGGGATGCCCGCCTGCAGCGGATCAAGCGGATCGCCGAGTCGATCCAGCGCGCCCAGGGCAGCTAGTCGGCGGCCCCTACTACCAACAGAAACGAGGAATCACGATGGTGGACATCCTGCACAGGGTGGGTATGAAGTCGGCTTCGGTCGACGAGGTCTACGCGGCCCTGACGACGATCGAAGGACTGTCGGGCTGGTGGGCGACGGACACCAAGGGCCAGGTCGAGGTGGGTGGGATCCTGGAGTTCAGGTTCATCCCAGGCGGCTTCGACATGAAGGTGCTCGAGCTCGTGCCGGGCAAGCGCGTGCTCTGGGAGGTCGTCGACGGCCCGCCCGAATGGGTCGGGACCACGGTCCGTTGGGACCTCACCCAGGTCGATGACTGGACGATCGTGCTGTTCGCCCACGAGGGCTGGGCAGAGCCGGTCGAGTTCATGTACCACTGCAGCACCAAATGGGCGACGTTCCTGATCAGCCTCAAACAGCTCATCGAGACCGGCAAGGGTGCGCCCGAGCCGTACGATCTGCAGATCTCGGATTGGCACTAGCTCAGATTGGCACCAATCCCGCTGGCGTCAGGCTTCGAGGGTCTCGGCGATGCGCTCGAGTGTCTTGCGCATCCCGACCTTCGCGGCCGGCGCCATCCGGCTGCGCTTGAGGAAGAACTTCTGCTTGTCCTTCGACACGTCCCAGGTCTCGCGGACCAGAGTGCCGTCCTCGATGGGGGTGAGCTCGTAGCGCCAGATGCGTCCGCCGATCAGACCACCGAAGCCTGTGGTCTGCCACGCGATGCGCCGGTCCTGCTCGAACTCGATGACCGTGTTGGACGTCTTGTAGCCCACGCCGAGGTGCATCGACATCCCGAAGGTGCTGCCGAGCTCCAGCGGTTCGGACTCCTGCTCGGTGCCGCGCACCGTGCCGGAGCCGTCGATGCTGGAGTGTTTCCCGGCGTCGGAGATGAGGGCGAAGATGTGCTCAGGCCTGGCGGCGATCGTACGTTCGACGCTGATCGTGTCTGCGGTCATCGCCCCATTGGATCGGTACGGGCTTCGGCGTGCAGCCTGATCTCGCGTCATTGGCTCCCGGCGGCGTCCTGCCCGTACACTTGAGCACGTGCCCCGCGGAGATGGACGCCTCACCCACGAGCTCGATCCCTCCGACGCCGGACCCCAGGATGCCTGCGGAGTGTTCGGCGTCTGGGCCCCCGGCGAAGAGGTCGCCAAGCTGACGTATTTCGGCCTGTACGCCCTGCAGCACCGCGGCCAGGAGTCGGCCGGCATCGCGGTCAGCAATGGCAACCAGATCCTGGTCTACAAGGACATGGGTCTCGTCTCGCAGGTCTTCGACGAGGTCACGCTCGAGTCGCTCAAGGGTGAGCTCGCGATCGGCCACGCACGCTACTCGACGACGGGTTCGAGCGTGTGGCACAACGCCCAGCCGACGTTCCGGCCCACCGCCCAGGGATCGGTCGCGCTCGGCCACAACGGCAACCTCACCAACACCGCCGAGCTGATCGAGCTGGTCAAGGAGCGCACCTCGCTGGACAAGGACTCCGGCCGGGGTGAGACCGCCACGTCTGACACGTCGGTCATGGCCACCCTGCTGTCGTCCTATCCCGACCGCTCGGTCGAGGAAGCCGCGCTCGAGGTGCTCCCTCAGCTCCGCGGAGCGTTCTCGCTGGTCTTCATGGACGAGACCACGTTGTACGCCGCCCGCGACGCGCAGGGCATCCGCCCGCTCGTGCTCGGGCGGCTCGAACGCGGCTGGGTCGTCGCCAGCGAGACTGCCGCCCTCGACATCGTCGGCGCCTCGTACATCCGCGAGATCGAGCCTGGCGAGTTCATCGCGATCGACGAGAAGGGTCTGCGGTCCGAGAAGTTCGCGAAGGCCGAGCCCAAGGGCTGCCTGTTCGAGTTCGTCTATCTCGCGCGGCCCGACACCACGATCTCGGACCAGCGGGTGTTCTCGGTGCGCGCCGAGATCGGCCGCCGGCTGGCTCGCGAGTTCCCGGTCGATGCCGATCTGGTCATCCCGGTGCCGGAGTCGGG
>JAWWPE010000444.1:0-4479 GCA_033850895.1 Nocardioidaceae bacterium
CGGGCGGTGTCACCGAGGTAGAGGACCGGCTCGTGCGGCAGCTGATCGAGCACGGCGCGGACGACGGTCAGGCCGCCGAAGCCGGAGTCGAAGATGCCGATAGGAGCGTCAGTCACAACGAAAAAGACTACGTGTCTCTGGGGTCGCGGCCTAGCGAACCGCTGTGTGAGGCTCGTCGCGCTTCGGGTGGAGCGCCATCGTCAGAGCGGGAGCTTGGGCTGCGGTGGGGCGTGCGCAGGGTCGACGCCGTCGAACAGCGACGAGACGGACTCGCCGGCATGGATGCGGGCGATCGCTTCGGCGAACAGTCCGGCGATCGACCGCACCTGGAGCTCGGGCCAGTCGGCCGGCGGGGGGACCGTGTCGGTCGTGACGACCTCGGTGATCGCCGGGTGGTTGCGCAGGCGCTCGACCGCCTTGCCGGTGAACAGTCCGTGCGTGCAGGCGACCGAAGCCTCGTGGCAACCCTCCTGTTCGAGCTTGTTGAGCAGCTCGATGATCGATCCGCCGGTGGCGATCTCATCGTCGAGGATGATGGCCGTGCGGCCGGCCACGTCGCCGACGATCGCGTCGATGACGACTTGGTCGTCGGCCTGGCGCTGCTTGCTGCCGGCGGCGACGGGTACGCCCAGCAGTCTCGCGAACAGGGACGCGGTCTTGGCGTTGCCCAGGTCGGGTGAGACGACGACGGTGTTGCTGAGGTCGCGTCCGCGGTAGTGATCGGCGAGCTCGCCGATCGCGGTGAGGTGGTCGACCGGAACGCTGAAGAAGCCGTGCACCTGGGGTGCGTGAAGGGTCATGGTCACCACGCGGTCGGCGCCGGCCGTGGTCAGCATGTCGGCGACGAGACGGCCGCCGATCGAGATGCGTGAGGCATCCTTCTTGTCCGAGCGGGCGTACGCATAGTGCGGGATGACCGCGGTGACCGAGGCTGCTGAGGCGCCTCTGGCGGCGTCGATCATCAGCAGGAGCTCCATCAGGTGGTCCTGGGTCGGCGGGACCAGCGGCTGGATGATGTAGACATCCTTCTTGCGGCAGTTGGCCAGCAGCTGCACTTGGAGACAGTCGTTGCTGAATCTGACGGTGTCGGACGCCGAGAGCGCTTGGCCGAGCTCCGAGCAGATCTTCTCGGCCAGGGGCCGGTGCGCGCTTCCGGAGAAGACGACGATGTCGCTCACACGGATGAGGCTAGCCGACGATCGGGGGCTGGTCGATCAACTTGGGAATGTCGCCGTGTCAGCGCAAGGCCGACTTGCCTGCCTGTGGATAAACTTACTGAAATCACAGGGGTTATCCACTGGTCATCGAACATGTGTTCGGGTAGAATCATGGTATGGACTCGGGGGCAACGATCACGGCGATGCAAGAAGCCGCGCGCGCCATGAAGATGGGTTCTGACCTCGACGCCGTACGCGCGATCCAGGTCGCGCAAGATGCCCTCGATGCCGCCAAGGCGGAGCGGCTCAGGTCGATCGAGGAGACCAAGGCCTATGAGTTCGACGGCTGCTCGACGTTGACCACGTGGGCACGCAACGAGCTGCGACTCGACGCCAAGGACGCGGCCAAGCTGGTGCGCGCGGCGTCGACGGTCGCGCACCTCCCCGCCGTGGCCGACGCGGCCATGTCTGGTGAGATCCGCACCGACCATGTGGCGGCCTTCACCTACGGCATCAAACACATCGGCTCCGAGATCATTCAGCAGTCCGAGGCTTGGCTCCTCGACGTGGCCAAGACCTGCGAGCCCCTCGAGCTCTTCAAGGTCGTACGCGCCCTGCGCGAGGCCGTCTTCCCCGACGACCTCGACAAAGCCTGGGCCGAAGGCATGGACAAGCAGGACATCCAGGTCCTGCCGGTCCCGGGCGGCTGGCATGTGACCGGCTTCCTCAACGTCACGGCCGGCACCAAGTTCAAGAAGGTCCTCGACTCGGCGTCCGCGCCGCATGACAAGGACGACAGTCGCTCGGGATCGGATCGGCGGGTTCAGGGCTTCGACGACCTGATGACCCGAATCCTCGAAGGCGGACTTCCGTCCGACAAGGGCGTACGCCCACACATGTCGGTCATCGTCGACGTCGAAACGCTGCAGGACGGATCCGGCCAGCCAGCTCAGCTCGCCGGCTACGGATCGGTCGGCCCCCAGCTGCTGTCATACCTCGCCTGCGTCAGCGACTTCACCCCGATCTTGACGCAGAAGCCCGGCCAGTTCAGCCAGTCCCGGATCCTCAACGTCGGCCGGTCCCACCGCGCACCGACGCTCAAGCAACGTCGGGCCGTCCTCGCCCGACAACACGGCATCTGTGCCGCACCCGGCTGCAACCACACGCACCTCGAGATCCATCACGTCATCTGGTGGTCCAAACGCGGCCCCACTGATCTCGACCTACTGATCGGCCTCTGCGTGCGATGTCACCACCTGTTGCATCGCGATCTGCTCAACATCACCGGCAACGCCCGCGACGGCTTCGAGTTCACCAACAAGAGCGGTCTGCTTCTCCAACGCCGGCGTACCCACTTCCACCGAGCCGCCTGAACCAGGGGTTCTGAGTCTCACGGATGTGCCCGCAGCAACCAGGCAGGTAGACGCAGGCGGGCTTGCCCGTGAAGTCACATGGCCGCCGCACCTTGGGTGCAGAATCGGTCCCATGACCGTTATCCGCCTAATGAGCGACTACATGGCCTCATGGCCCGTCTGGGACCACGGCGGTCTGACCGACCAAGACGAGTGGGAAGCAATTCTCTCTCCTGGGTTGCACTGCCGTCTCATTGACTGGCAGGCGTATTTCGAGGCGTACTTCGATCATCGGAGCGGATGGACCGCCGGATCACCAGACAAGTACCGATCCGAGGGCGAGGCCTTGGCCGCCGATCTCGCCAAAGAGTTGGGACCAGGCCACGAGGTTCGCTTGGACTTGTGGCCCATCCACTAGGCGTATTGAGAGTCTGCGGGCTTGCGAGTGCGGCGATCCGATCACTGCGAGGATCTATGTTGTGAGGGCCAAGCAATTACATAAGTGGCCGGGTGTGCTGCTCGGCGGTGAGGTCGCGCTATTCCTACTGTCCGCAATCGCGAACACTGCCGGAACCAACCGGCTTGATCTGACGCTCACGATCTCGATGATCATTGTCGCGGCCCTCCTGCCAATCTCCGTTTCACTGATTTGCCGCTTAGAGCCGACAATCAAACACAGGTGGGCACTCCTCGCCGCGTGCTTGCCGATCCCCTGTGGGCTCCTTTCAACGCTGAAATTCAACCTTGGCTCTGACCCGACGAACAGCGACGCTGCCTCCCTTGTGCTGTTCATCGCGACGATCGCAGCGTTCATTGCTGCGGTAGCCCTCGCTGGCACATTCGAGTCGAGCGGACGTCAAGCAGCTCGGCCCACGCGTCGCTAGGTGTATTGGAGTTTGCGGGCTTGCCGAATCTCTTTCCGTTGTACACATGGCAGACTCCGCTAATGCTGATTGACCAAGTCCGTGAATGGGGTGAAGTCGAATTCACCGCCCCAGCGACTAAAAAGCAGCTTGCCGGCGCAGAGTCCGCGCTATCGCATCCCTTGCCCGACGAACTGCGGCAGGTCCTCAGCGAATCAAACGGGCTTGTCGGCGAGTACGGGCTAGGCCTTGTCTGGGACATTGAGCGGATCGTCGCCGACAATCTCATGTTTCGTTCGAATTCTGACTTCGCCGCGCTTTACATGTCGTTCGACTCGATGACGTTCTTTGCCGACGGTGGCAACGGCGACCAGTTCGCGATCCCTACCGTGGGCAATCAATCAGACGTGTTCGTCTGGAACCACGAAGATGACAGCCGCATGTGGGTGGCTCCTTCGGTGATCGAATACCTAAAGCGCTGGATGTCAGGCGCACTCACCATCTGATCGACCAGGTGTATCGGGAGAGTTTGCGGGCCTGCCTGCGTCCTTAGAGCCGCTTGGACCGGCGGCGATACAACGCAAACCCGTTGGACGCCGTCACAACTGCGCCCACCAACAAGAAGAACCTTCCATCGTCGAAATCCGTTGCGCCGAAAATGACCATCGCAATGCCGATGGTGAGAGCCATCGCGAGCCTGCGTGTCGACAGGCCGCTGGGATTCGAGGCGGGGTGAACGGTCACTTGTCGAGTGTTGCACCTTCGGCTACGTTGCGGGCAGGTTGAGAGTTTGCGGGCTGGCTAGGAGTGAGACCGGAAGGTGACCAGCCTGATTACCGATGCCCCGAGCGTGTCAGACCACCACTGGGACCGCGGCACGGGATGGCCCTTGTGATCGACAAGTCCGTGGTTTTCCGGGTGCCACCGGTTGTACCTCTCGCGCATCCAAGCACAAAACGCCATCCCCAAAATGCCGACGACGAGTGACGCAGACCCAATCGCGAGGAAGCGCCAATCCCGCTCGACAGGGGCGCCTACCAAGAGCATCACGCCGGCGAAAGCAAAGAACCAGACTTGGTAGTAGAAGAACGTCGGTGGTGGCGCGTG
>JAWWPE010000274.1:0-9800 GCA_033850895.1 Nocardioidaceae bacterium
TCGTCGCGGAACATCATGTCGTCCTCGTGCACCGCCGAGTAGGCGAGCACGACGTCAGGCATCGAGCCGCGTCGGTCGAGCGTACGGATGATCGACATGACCGGCGTGATGCCGCTGCCGCCCACCAAGAACAACGCCTTCTCGGGTGGCGGGTCGGGCAGGACGAAGTCACCCTGCGGTGCGGCGAGCCGGACGATCGTTCCGGGCTCCAGGCCGTTGACGAGGTGCTCGGACAGGAATCCTTCGGGCATCGCCTTCACGGTGATGCTGACGGTCTTGCCCTCGACGAGTGGGACCGACGACAGGGAGTACGACCGCCAGTGGAACTTGCCCTCGATCTCCACCCCGATGCCGATGTACTGGCCGGGAGCGTGGTCGAATCGCCAGCCCCATCCGGGCCGGATGACGAGGGTCGCGGCGCGATCGGTGATCCGCTCGACCTTCTCGATCCGGCCACGCAGCTCGCGCTGGGACCACAGGGGGTTGATCAGCGCCAGGTAGTCGTCCGGCGAGAGCGGAGTCGTCATGGCCTTGCCGAGCTGGCGAAGCCGGCGAAGGGCCGCCGAGCGTTCGATGAGCGGTGCGGTCACGGGCCATTCCTTTCGGTGTACAACTGTGCACTGGAACTGTAAACCAGAGTGACACTTTGAATTGCATCCCGCAACACGACGTGAGTCACACCGAGCCGCGATGATGGGAGCATGACCGAGTTGCACCCGCTCCGCGACCTGACTCTGGACCAGCTCCGCCAGCGCACGAGCATGAAATGGCGCGAGTACGAGCCCGATGTCCTGCCCCTCTGGGTGGCCGAGATGGACGTACGCCTGGCCGCCCCGATCGTGGATGCGATGACCAAGGCGATCGCCGACGGAGACACCGGCTACCCGCACGGCAGCGCCTATGCCGAGGCGTATGCCGACTTCGCGGCAAACCGTTGGGGATGGGAGGGCGTCGATTCGACCCGCACCGCCCTGGTTGCCGACGTTATGACCGGGATCGTCGAGGTGTTCGCGCTGGTGTCGGAGCCCGGTGATCCCGTGGTGGTCAACCCTCCGGTCTATCCGCCGTTCTTCGGCTTCATCGACTACTCCCGCCGCGAAGTCGTCGAGGCGCCGCTCGCCGAAGACGGGCGGCTTGATCTCGACGCGCTCGAGGCCGCGTTCATCCACGCCGGCGCGGAGGGTCGGCCGGTGACCTATCTGCTGTGCAATCCGCAGAACCCGACCGCCGTCTTCCACACCGCCGACGAGCTGGCCGGGGTCGCGGCACTCGCCTCGACCTACGGGGTCAGGGTCGTCGTCGACGAGATCCACGGCCCGCTCGTCGAGGAGGGTTTCGTGCCCTATCTCAGCGTTCCCGACACCGGCAATGCGTTCGCGGTCTGCTCGGCGTCGAAGGCCTGGAACCTCGCCGGTGCCAAGGCGGCGCTCGTCATCGCCGGGGAGGAGGCCGCCGACGACCTGGCGCGCATGCACGAGATGGTCAGCCACGGTCCGAGCCATCTGGGGGCGATCGCGCACACCGCCGCACTGCGAGCCGGGCAGGACTGGCTCGACGCGCTGCACGCCGACCTGGCCGACAATCGTGCGCTGCTCGCCGACCTCCTGGCCGAGCACCTCCCGGGAGTGCAGTGGCGGCAGTCGCCGGCGATGTTCCTCGCCTGGCTGGATTGTCGGGAGCTGGGTCTCGGGGATGATCCGGCGGCAGCGTTCCTCGAGCAAGGTCGTGTCGCCGTCAACCCAGGTCTCGACTTCGGCACGGTGGGCGCCGGGCACGTACGACTCAACTACGGCACCACGCCCGAGATCCTGACCGAGGCGATCCAGCGCATGGGCCGGGTCGTCTGACGGCGTCCGCCAACGTGCCGTCAGGCGGTGACCGTCTTACGGTGTCGCTATGCAGTCACCGGAGCACCAGCGGCCCGACGGGGTCGATGACACGACGATCGAGGCCCTCGGCAAGCTGAGCGATGCGCTGGAGACGGTTGAGCGGGCGCGGGGGAGGTTGTACGACTTCCACCAGCTGACCGGTTCGGCTGATCTCGAGCTGGACGAGGCGGTTGAGCTGTTCCGTGCCGCGGGGCATGGAGAGATCGCCGATCAGATCGAGGCCGACCTGATCGGCCGAAACGTCATCGAGGGACGCTGGACGTTCCAGATCGTCGAGGACTACGACGGCGGCTACTACGCCGCTTTCAAAGACCACGAGCGGCGGGCCCGGGAGGCACTCGTCGAGGGGCGGACCCACATCGTCGAGGCCGAGATGAAGGAGGACCGCCGCACCCACGGGCGCCGTCATCACGAGGCGACACCGGACGAGGATGTGTAAGGCCCGGTTGAGTGGGTACCCGTCTGGGACATCGACGAAAGGACCCATCATGGGACTCGACGACAAGGCAGACAACAAGCTTGAAGATCTCGGCGGCAAGGCCAAGGAAGCAGTGGGCAACGCCACCGGAGACGACGAGCTGAAGAACCAGGGCAAGGGCGACCAGGTCAAGTCCGACCTGAAGGACGCCGGCGAGAAGGTCAAGGACGCCTTCAAGCACTGAGCGTCACAGTACGGAAGGAGCGTCTCGGCTGCCGCCGGGGCGCTCCTTCTACGCTCAGATCAGGTCGAGCGAGGCCTCGCGCATTTCGACCTTGCGGACCTTGCCGGTCACCGTCATCGGGAACTCGTCTACGAGGTGGACATATCGCGGGATCTTGTAGTGCGCGAGCTTGCCGGTCGCGAACGTACGCACGGCTGAGGCGTCGAGCGGATCGGCCCCGGGCTTCATGCGCACCCAGGCCATGAGTTCCTCGCCGTACTTGTCGTCGGGCACGCCGATGACTTGCGCGTCGAGGATGTCGGGGTGGGTGAGCAGGAACTCCTCGATCTCGCGCGGGTAGATGTTCTCTCCGCCGCGGATGACCATGTCCTTGATGCGTCCGGTGATGTTGACGTAGCCGTCGTCGTCCATGACGCCGAGGTCGCCGGTGTGCATCCAGCCGGCGTCGTCGATCGCTTCCGCGGTCTTGTCGGGCTGCTCCCAGTAGCCGAGCATCACCGAGTAGCCCCGGGTGCACAGCTCGCCGGCCTCGTTGCGGGCTAGTGAGTCGCCGGTGACCGGATCGACGATCTTGACCTCCAGGTGCGGCCCCACCCGTCCGACGGTGGAGACCCGGCGCTCGATCGAGTCGTCCGTGCGGGTCTGCATCGACACCGGTGAGGTCTCGGTCATGCCGTAACAGATCGACACCTCCGCCATGCCGAGGCGGTCGATGACCTGCTTCATCGTCTCGACCGGACAGGTCGCGCCCGCCATGATCCCGGTACGCAGCGCGCCGAAGTCGAGCTCGGCCGCGACGGGCTCGTTGAGCATGGCGATGAACATCGTGGGTACGCCGTAGAGCGAGGTGCACTTCTCCTCGGCGGTGGCGCGGAGAGTGGCGACGGGGTCGAATGCCGGTGCCGGGATGACCATGCAGGCTCCGTGCGAAGTCGCCGCGAGATTGCCCATGACCATGCCGAAGCAGTGGTAGAACGGCACGGGTATGCAGATGCGGTCGGCCTCGGTGTAGTCGATCAGCTCGCCGACGAACCAGGCGTTGTTGAGGATGTTGCGGTGCGAGAGGGTCGCACCCTTGGGGAATCCGGTGGTCCCCGACGTGTACTGGATGTTGATCGGCTCGTCCGCTGAGAGCCCGGCGCCGATCTCGTCGAGCCGGGTCCGATCGCCTTCACGGCCGCTCGCCACCAACGCGTCCCAGGACTCGGTGCCGATCAGAACCACATCGACCAAGGCAGGGTTCTCGGCACGTGACGACTCGATCATCTCGGCATAGCTCGAGCCCTTGAACTCATCGACGGCGACGATCGTACGCATCCCCGACTGGCCGATCACGAACGACAGCTCGTGGCTGCGATAGGCCGGATTGATGTTGACCAGGATCGCGCCGATCCGGGCCGTGGCGTACTGCACCAGCACCCATTCGGGACAGTCGGGCGCCCACATGCCGACCCGGTCCCCCTTGGCGACGCCGAGCTCGAGCAGCCCGAGGGCCACGGCGTCGACATCCGCGAGCAGCTCGTCGTACGTCCAGCGGCGTCTGCTCGGGAAGTCGACCAGTGCCTCGCGACCGCCGTGCGCGGCAACGGTCGCGGTGAGATTTGCCCCGATCGTGCCGTCCAACAGCGGGCTGTCCGTCGAGCCGGCTGCCTCACTGAGCGTCTGGGTCATGTGTGCTCCCTCGCGTCGCCGCCCTCGGGAGGGCAAAAAAAACGGAAGACGAGCTTTCGCTCTCTTCCACTACAAACATATAACGCAGATGGGGGCTTGCGGCAAGCCCCCCGGGGTGCTCCACAATGGCCGGCCGACGCCAAGAATCTCGGAAATTGGAGCCCATGACGAACCCCACGACCACCAGTGCATTCGATCTCCCCGTCCACCTCGCGGCCAAGGCCGACCCGGTGCTGATCGCCGCCGACGAACGACACTTCGCCGCCATCGGCGAGAGCCTCGAGCGGTCGATCAGGGAGCTGCAGGACCGTCTCGACGTCTTGCGCAAGGCCCCCGGCGGCATGGGCCAGGCGGCGCTCGACCGCGATCAGGAGATCCACCGTCTGACCGCCCGCCTGCGCACCCTGCGGAGATTCGGACTCGACCTGTGCCTCGGCCACGTGGTGAGCGCGGACGGGGGCGAGCCCACGTACATCGGCCGCCTGGGCCTCACCGACAGCTCGGGCCGACGGCTGTTGCTCGACTGGCGCTCGCCGGCCGCCGAGCCGTTCTTCGGCGCGACGCACGCCAATCCGATGGGGCTGGCCAGCCGGCGGCGTTATCGCTGGACGTTCGGCCGGATCAGCGACTACTGGGACGAGGTGTTCACCGCCGACGACCTGGAAGGTCGCGCGGCACTCGACGACCAGTCGGCGTTCATCGCCAGCCTGGGCAGCAACCGATCGCCCCGGATGCGTGATGTGCTCGGCACGATCCAGGCCGATCAGGATGCCATCATCCGCGCGACGTCCCGGGGAGCACTCGTCGTCGACGGTGGCCCGGGCACCGGCAAGACCGTCGTGGCGCTGCACCGCGCGGCGTACCTGCTGTATGCCGACCCGCGACTCGCGCATCGCAAGGGTGGGGTGTTGTTCGTCGGTCCCCATCAGCCCTACCTGGCATATGTCGCCGATGTGCTGCCGAGCCTCGGAGAGGAGGGCGTGCAGACCTGCACCCTCCGAGACCTCGTGCCCGAGGGCGTTGGGGTGCGGTCGGAGGCCGATCCCGAGGTGGCCCGGCTCAAGTCGGATGTGCGAATGGTGGAGGCGATCGAACCAGCCGTCGGGCTCTATGAGGAGCCGCCGACCACCGGGATGACGGTGGAGACGGACTGGTCCGACATCTGGCTCAGCGCCGCCGACTGGGCCGAGGCCTTCGAGACGCCTGACCCCGGCACCCCGCACAACGAGGCCCGCGATGAGGTGTGGGAGGCGCTGCTCGCGATCTTGATCGACAAGGTCGAGGACGAGGACATCCCACCGGAGCTGCTCCGCAGGTCGCTGGAGCGCAATGTCGAGCTTCGCGAAGCCCTGCATCGTGCGTGGACGCTGATCGAGCCGACCGATCTGGTCGGCGATCTGTGGTCCGTGCCCGCCTATCTCCGCAGATGTGCTCCGTGGCTCACGCCCGATCAGGTTCAACTGCTTCAGCGCGAGGCCGCCCGGGACTGGACCGTGTCCGACCTGCCGCTGCTGGACGCTGCCCGGCAGCGACTCGGCGATCCCGATCTGTCGCAGCGCCGCCGGCGGGACGACGCTGCTCTTGCCGTGGAGCGCGAGCAGATGGACCGGGTCATCGAGGACCTGATCGCAGCGGACGGCGACGACTACGGTGTCGGGCTGGTGAAGATGTTCCGGGGTGAGGACGACCTCCGTGAGTCGCTCGTCGACGAGAGCGGCTTGACGAACACTGACCCCGATCTGCTGGCCGGCCCGTTCGCGCACATCGTCGTCGACGAGGCGCAAGAGCTGACCGACGTCGAGTGGCAGATGCTGCTGCTGCGCTGTCCGTCCCGGAGCTTCACGATCGTCGGCGATCGCGCCCAAGCCAGGCACGGGTTCATCGAGTCCTGGATCGAACGGCTCAACCGGATCGGTCTCGACCAGGTCAATCTCGCCTCCCTGAGCATCAACTACCGCACCCCGGAGGAGGTGATGGCCGAGGCTGCCCCAGTCATCCGGGCGGCCCTGCCGGACGCCAACGTGCCGACCTCCATCCGCAGCAGCGGTCTCCCGGTCGAGCACGGGTCATCGTCGGAGCTCGGCGCGATCCTCGAGGGTTGGCTGGCGACCCAGTCCGAAGGCATCGCCTGCGTGGTCAGCACCAGGGACGTGGAGCTGCCGGACACCCCTCGCATACGTTGCCTGACGCCAGAGCTGGTGAAGGGTCTCGAGTTCGATCTGGTGGTCCTGATCGATCCGGAAGGATTCGGCACGGGCATCGAGGGTGCGGTCGACCGCTATGTGGCAATGACCCGGGCGACCCAGCGCCTCGCCATCCTCGCGAGCTGATTGGCCCTGACGAGCTGATTGCCCTCACGAGTCGTTGGCGGTCCGGTCCTGCTCCTCGACCTGGGCCGGTGTCGGCGCCGAACCACCGAGGCTGGCGGGAACCCAGTTCTCGCCGGCCGGGTGCGGGCCGTACGCCTCCTGTGCCGTAGCCAGCAGGGCCTGCATCGCGTGGCGAAGCGCGGACGTCAGCTCGTCGGCGGTGCCGACCGGTGCGATGGGTTCACCGACCGTCACCAGTACGGGGGTCTTGGTGCGCCCCAGCTGGCGCGGGAGGCCCTTCGTGGCGATGCGCTGCGACCCCCACACGATGGCCGGGATGATCGGCACGTCCGCCTCCAGGGCCATGCGGGCGGCGCCGTTCTTGAGGTCCTTGATCTCAAAGCTCCGGCTGATCGTGGCTTCCGGATAGATCCCGACGATCTCGCCGGCCCGCAGCTCGTTGACCGCCGCGACATACGACTGGTGACCCGCCGAGCGGTCGACCGGTATGACGCCGCAGCCCCACATCAGCCACCTGAGCACCGGATTCTTGCGGAGCTCGATCTTGCCCATGAAGCGCACCTTGCGCTTGTCGACCCGGCGGGCGTTGACCCCGAGGTAGGTGAAGTCGACATAGCTGGTGTGGTTGATCGCGAGCACCGCGCCGCCGGTCTGCGGGAGCCGCTGGTCGCCGTACCGGATCGTCTTGTGTCCCGTCACCAGGTTGAACGTGCACACGATCGTGACCAGCAGCGCGTAGATCACAAGGACTCCAGGATCTCCAGGGTGCGCCCCCACGCCCGCGTTGTCGGGTCGATGACGACGAAGTGGTCGCCCTCGACCTCGGCGAGCTCGACATCCGCCCCGGCCGACCTCGCCCGGTCAACGTAACCGATCGACTGGCTGAGTGGGACGGTGTCGTCCTGTTTGCCGTGAACACACCGGACCGGCACGTCGAGCGGGATCTGCGCGGTCGGGTCGGCCTCCTGATAACGGTCGTCGACGGTGCCGCCCATGAACGCCTGCGCCGCTCCGGACCCGAGGTTCTCCTTGACCGCGCCGGCCAGGTCGAGCACCCCGGCCTGTGAGATCGCGGCGGTGAGTGGCACGGCCGGATCGTCCCAGTGCGTGCCGCGCAGCTTGGGACGGCCGGCGGCCCATACGGCCAGGTGCCCGCCCGCGGAGTGGCCGAGACCGATGACCTTGGACGTGTCGAGGCCCTCGACCTTGCCCAGGGCGTCGATCCCGGCAGCGACGTCGTCGAACGTCTCCGGCCAGCCGCCGCCGTTGCCGACCCGGCGGTACTCGAGGTTGAACGCGTCCCAGCCGTGGGTGATCAGCGACGCCGCCAACGGTCGCCCGAGCGACAAGTCGTACGCAGACCGCCAGAACCCGCCGTGGATGACCACGACGACTCCCTTGGACGCGCCTTCCGCGCGCGACAGCTCCCCGAACTGTGACGGATCATCGCCGTACCTGACCTTCTCCACGGGCTTCCCTTGTTTCGCGGTAGGTGACGCCGGCGCTGACGAGCAGGCGGCAAGGCCGCCAACCGCCATCAGGGTGATCATGCTGCGCCGATCCACCCGGACAGCCAAGCCGACCACCGGATGATGCGCCACCCGAATCCCATCATGTCGGCCGGCGGCTGTCAGGCCGGTAGAATCGGGTTCCGTCGAGGTGGGGAGAGCGCGTGGATTCGCACCATCTCGACACCCTGCTGCTCGTAGGCTCCGGCGTCCTGATTCTCGCGATCCTCGCCGTACGTCTCTCGGTCTCCGCGGGCCTGCCGTCGCTGCTGGTCTACCTCGGTCTCGGCCTGCTGCTCGGCAGCTCGGGCGTCGGCATCTCGTTCGCGGACGCCGACCTGGCACTGGCCCTCGGCCTGTCCGCGCTCGTGCTGATCCTCGCCGAGGGCGGTCTCAGCACGAAGTGGGAGCACATCCGCCCCTCGATCGGATACGGGCTGTTGCTGGCGACCCTTGGTGCGACGGTCAGCGTCCTGGTGGTGGGCTTCGGCGCCCACTATCTGCTCGATCTCGACTGGGAGGTCGCGTTCCTGCTGGCGGCGGTCATGACACCGACCGACGCGGCAGCGGTGTTTTCGGTGCTCCGCGCGGTGCCGCTCAAGCACTCGGTGTCCGGCACGCTCGAGGTCGAGTCCGGTCTCAACGACGCTCCCATCGTGGTGCTGGTGGTGGCGATCAGCGCCGGCGATCTCGCCGAGCACGGGCCCTGGGCGTTCCTCGGCCTGATCGTGTTCGAGCTGGTTGTCGGTGCGCTCGTGGGCTTCGGGGTCGGACGCATCGGTGCCTGGCTTCTGCGCCGGGTCGCCCTGCCGGCCTCGGGTCTCTATCCGCTCGCGGTCTTCGCGTTCACGGTGCTGGCGTACGGCGCGGCGGCGGGCATCCACGCGAGCGGGTTCGCGGCGGTGTACGTCGCCGCGCTGGTGCTCGGCAACACCGAGCTGCCGCACCGGGTCGCCACCAAGTCATTTGTCGAGGGCATCGGCTGGCTCGCCCAGATCGGCCTATTCGTGATGCTCGGTCTGCTGGCCACGCCGGACACGTTCCGCTGGTGGCAGGTCTGGACCGGCCTCGCCGCCGGCGCGATCGTCACGTTCATCGCCCGCCCGCTGTCGATCGCGATCTGCGCCGTGTGGTTCAAGCGGCCCTGGCGCGAGCAGCTGTTCGTCGGCTGGGCCGGACTGCGGGGCGCCGTGCCGATCGTGCTGGCGACGATCCCCCTCGCCCACGGGGTGCCGCGCGCGGACGATCTGTTCAACATCGTGTTCGTCTTCGTGGTCGCCTACACCCTGCTCCAGGCTGCGCCGCTGGCTCATCTGGCCAAGATGTGCGGCGTGCTGTCGGATGCCGCGCGCGACGTCGAAGTCGAGGCCGCGCCACTCGAGCGGGTGTCCGCTGACCTGCTGCAGATCCGGGTGCCGCCCGGGTCCAAGCTCGCCGGTGTCGAGATCGGTGAGCTCCGACTCCCGGTCGGCGCGTCGGTCTCCCTGGTGGTCCGCGACGGCGCCACGTTCGTACCCCACCGCACCGACCGGTTGGCGATCGGCGACGACCTGCTGATTGTCGCCGCGCGAAACGTCCGCGAGAAGACCGAGGCGCGGCTGCACGCGGTCGGCCGCCATGGCCGACTCGCCGGTTGGACGTAATGCCGACCTGGGGGCCGCGCTAGGACAGGTGCACCGTGGGTACGCACACGGTGACCGGCTTGCCGGTGGTCAGCCCAGCCTCGGCCTTCTTGTTCAG
>JAWWPE010000250.1:0-7861 GCA_033850895.1 Nocardioidaceae bacterium
CGCCTTGCCGTCGATCGACGGACGGCGGGTGTTGACCAGCACGGTCTTCGCGTTGACCTGCACATCGGCAGCCCGCACGAAGAAGATCCGGTGCGCCAGCGCGATCTGGTAGTAGACGTCCTGCCCCCTGACATCAGTGCGGTCGCCCGGCGTCTTGCCGTCGTACGTCTTGGCGTTGTAGTAGTCCGTCACCACCTTGCGATCGGTGAGTGCGTAGGCCTGACCCGGCTTCAGCGTGTATTCCAGCGGAGACACCGTCTGGTACGGGATCGTCGACGGATAGGCGCTCTGTTCCGGATAGGCCCGGCCGTAGACCGGCGCGCTCGTGGCACCCGGCTTGAGCGAGACCGTCGCGGTCGGTGTCCGGACCAGGACGCGGTGCGACACCGGGTTGTGGATCCATGCGGACTCGCCGGCCCAGAAGACCTTGACCCAGTCATCCTGCACGGCGGCGACGACCAACTTGTTGCCCGCCTGCGCGCGGGCGCTGACGTCGTTGACCTTCGTCGTGCCCGCTGCGTCGCCGCTGGGATGCGTTCCCACGTCCTTCGCGAGCGGTGCCGTCTCACTCGGTGCCTGGTAGAGCAGCGCGAAGTTGGTCGCTGCGCCGTCCTGGCACGCGCCCGAACCCGGTGACTGCTCCTCGCACTGGGTGATCGTGTGGGTATTGCCCGCGAAGCCGGGCCGTACGGTCACCACGTCGCCGACCGAGACGTTGCCGGTCGTTGCCGACCTGCCGCCGACGGGCGCGCCAAGCAGGTGGAAGTAGTGCGCCCAGTCCCAGTAGGGTCCCGGATCCCAGTGCACACTCTGGGTTGCCCCGGCGGTGATGCCGGGCACCTGGTCGTGGCCGATGATGTGGCTCGGGTCGAGCGCGATGCCGTACTTCTTGGCGAGGTATTTCACCAGCTTGGCCGAGTTCTCATACATCGCCTCGGTGAACCAGCCGCCGTTGCCGCCCTTGCCCTCGTGCTCGATGCCGATCGAGTGCATGTTGATGTACCAGTTGCCGGCATGCCAGCCGACGTCCTTGGCGTTGAGGTGCTGGGCGATGTGGCCATCGCTGGAGCGGATCGAGTAGTTCCAGGCGAGATAGGACGGATCCTGCGCCAGCTTGAGCGTCTCGTCGTACGTCGCCTCGGTGTCATGGATGACGATGTACTTCAGCTTCGGGCCGCCCTTGCCGGTGCGGTCCGCGAGATCGTGATTGCCGTAGTTGCCGGTCGAGTCGGGATCGGCCGGATCGAGCTTCTGGTACGGGGCGGGCACCCACTCGCACCCGAGGCTGACCGGGCAGTCGCTCTTGGTCGATGACTTCGCCGCGGCAGGCAGCTTGGCATCGGGTCGTGCCGCGAGGGTGACCTTCTGGCCCTCCGCGGTGGTGCGGCTCTGTCCCTTGCGGAGCGTCGAGTAGACCTGACGCGCGAACTCGGCGTTCGACGATCCGCTGGCGCCGTAGCGCGCCACCGCCTTCGTCCAGTCGTTGACGCCAGTGCTCTTCACGACGGTTGCCGCGCTGCCACGGTACGAAGCGAGCACCGCGGCGCCGGCACACACATTGGCGCTGGGCACTGACTTGACGGTGGCGACCGAGAGGCCGGTCAGCTTCGCGCCGAGCTCGGCGGTATGTGCCGATTGCGCCTCGCGGGTGCGACCGTCGCCCCTCCCGTCGGCGTTGCTGACCTTCCGATCGGTGAGGTTCATCGGTCCGTAGCCGCCGTCAGCGCTGGCCTTGCCCTCGTGGGCATCCCACCGCGACTCCAGGTAGGACACCGCCTTGAGCACGTCGACCGGCACGCCGGAAGCCGCGGCCGAGCGCGTGAACGCGTCGTCCAGGGAGACGGCGGGCCCCGCCCACGAACAGTTGACCGATGCCGTACGTGTGGGTGCCGCGTTGGCGACGGCTGCCGGCACCATTGCCGCGATCAGCCCTGCTCCGGCCACAGCGATGGTGACGCGTGGCAAACCAGTCCTCATGATCAAAAACCCCCCGAGAGTAGTGACGCCCTCGACAGTGGCATATTTCTCCCGCACAAAGCAACGGTCTGAAACATAGTTTCACGGCCGCCGGAGCGGATTCAGTCCTTGCGCAGGGCGACCGGGCTGACCTTGTGGCCGTGGATCAGCGTCGCAGCGCAGACGCCGGCGACGACGAGCATTCCGGCACAGATCAGGATCCCGGTGTGGAATCCGGGCGAGAAGACCGACGGCTTGGCGAAATCGCTGCCGGCGATGCCCGCGATCGGGGGGATCGCGGCCACTGCGAGCAACGAGGCCGTACGCGCGACGGCGTTGTTGATGCCTGAGGCGATGCCGGTCTGCGAGTCGGGGGCCGCGGCCAGCACAGCGGTCGTCAGCGGAGCGACGAGCAGGGTGATCCCGACACCGAACACGATCGTGCTGGGCAACACATCGGTCACGAAGCTCGCGTCTTCACCGATGCGCAGCATCAGGAGGAGTCCGACCGAGCAGATCAGCGGCCCGAACGTCATCGGCCAGCGCGGGCCGATGCGAGCGCCGAGCTCACCGGCCTTGCCGGAGAACAGCAGCATCAGGATCGTCGCCGGGATCGTGGCGATGCCGGCCTCAAGGGGCGAATAGCCACCGACGTACTGCAGCTGCAGGACCAACAGGAACATCGATCCGCTGAGCGCGCCGTAGATCGCGAACGTGCAGATGTTGGCCGCGGTGAAGATGCGGTCCGCGAACAGGCTGAGCGGTACCAAGGCGTGCGGGGTCACCTTCTGCTGCCAGACGAAGCCCGCGAGCACCACGACGCCGATCACGCCGAACGCCCACGACTTCTCGACCAGCCCGTACGTCAGGAACGCCAGCCCGCCGGCTGTCAGGATCGCACCGACGAAGTCGAGCTTCTCCTGCTCACCTTTGGTCTCGGGAACATGGACCACCGACAGCCAGACGACGACCGCCGCGAGTGGCACGTTGATCCAGAAGATCGAGCGCCAGCCGACCGCGTCGACCAGCCAACCGCCGAGCAGCGGTCCGATCGCGGTCGTCACGCCGGCCATGCCGGACCACACGCCGATCGCCTTGCCTCGGTCCTCGGCAACGAACGAGGCCGAGATGATCGCAAGACTGCCGGGCGTCAGCAGCGCGGCTCCGATGCCCTGCAGGCCGCGGGCGGCGACCAGCACCTCGATCGTCGGGGAGATCGCGCAGAGCATCGACGCGACCGCGAACCAGACGACACCGACCACGAACACCTTGCGGCGTCCCAGTCGATCGCCGAGCGAACCACCTACGAGGATCAGCGCTGCGAGCGTCAGCGTGTAGGCGTTGACGACCCACTGCAGTCCTGCGACGCCGGCATCGAGGTCCCGGTCCATCGCCGGCAGGGCGAGCGAGACGATCGAACCATCCAGAAATGCCATGCCCGTGCCGAGGATCATCGCCGCAATCAGCCATCGGCCCTGCGCGCTCGCGAGCCTCATGGTGCGTCGGCATCCGGGACAGTCACATCGAACAGTGTGGACCCGTTGCGCCACAGCACGTCGCGCATCCAGTCATCGCCGAGGTCGAGTCGTTGCAGGACCTCGACCTGATGGGCGTACGCATACGGGATGTTGGGGAAGTCGGTGCCGAGCAGGATGCGGTCCTGCAGGTGGCGAAGCCGCGCCGGCATACCGTCGGGCACCGGGTCACCCCAGAAGTCGACGAAGGCCATCGTGGTGTCGAGTCGCACGCTGGCGTAACGGTCGGCAAGGTCGAGGAATTCCGTGAACTCGGGCATCCCGAGGTGCGCGATGATCAGCTTGAGCTGCGGATGCCGGGCCAGGACTTCGGCCACGCCGCTCGGTCCGGTGTGTCGACCTGGCGCGGGTCCCGAGCCGGCGTGCAGCACGATCGGGGTGCCACTCTCGGCCAGCACACCCCATACGGGTTCGAGGTACGGGTCGTCGGCCGCGAAGTTGCCGACCTGCAGGTGCGCCTTGAAGATCTCGACGCCTTCCGCGATCAGCGCCGGCACGTACGCGGCGGCCTCCGGCTCTGGGTAGAAGGTCGCTGACCAGAGCGTGTCGGGCGTACGCGCGGCGAACTCGCGGTTCCAGTCGTTCATGAAGCCCGCGATGCCCGGCTTGTGGGCGTACGCCAGCGACGAGAACTTCTTGACGCCCATCGCGCGCAGCTGCGCGATCCGCTCGTCGTCGGTGCCGCGGTAGCGGATCGGCCACGCGCGGCCGAGCAACGGCCCCGCGGAGTCGAAGTAGGCCCACACCTTCGCCAGGATCTGCGGCGGCATGAAGTGGACGTGCACGTCGAAGAGTCCGGGGATCCCCAGCTCGGCGATCAGCGCCGGTAGGTCCGCGTCCTGGAGCCCGGCGAGCTGGGGCTCCGTCACCCCATGCCCTTGAGCCGGCGACCGAGGTCGCGCTCCGCCTCCCGCGTGGCCGTACGTTCGGCGATCGCGTGCCGCTTGTCGTAGGTCTTCTTGCCTCGAGCGAGCGCGATCTCGACCTTGGCGCGGCCGTCCACGAAGTAGAGCGAGAGCGGCACGATCGTCAGGCCCTTCTCGGTCGTACGACGCTCGATGCGTTCGATCTCGGTGCGGTGCAGCAGCATCTTGCGACGCCGGCGGGTCTCGTGGTTGGTCCACGTGCCCTGGGTGTACTCGGGGATGTGGACGTGCAGCAGCCAGGCCTCGCCGCGCTCGACCTCGCCGAATCCGTCGGCAAGGGACGCGCGACCGGCACGCAACGACTTCACCTCGGTGCCGGTGAGGACGAGTCCGGCCTCAAACGTGTCTTCGATGTGATAGTCGTGGCGCGCCTTCTTGTTCTGCGCAACGAGCTTGCGCCCGGTTTCCTTGGCCACCGAACCATTCTCTCACTAGGCGCGAAGGCTCAGAGCCAACCCATCGGATTCACCGTGGCGCCGTTGACGAGCACCATGAAGTGCAGGTGGCAGCCGGTGGAGTAGCCGGTGGTGCCCGAGTAGGCGATCAGCTGGCCGCGCCTGACCTTGTTGCCGGGGTGCGCGACGTACGACGACAGGTGGTTGTAGGTCGTGACGATGTTCTTGCCGCGCATGATGCCGTTGTTGAGGATCAACCGGTTGCCGTAGCCGTAGTTGTAGTACTCCTGCAACACCCTGCCACCCGCCGCGGCATAGACCGGGGTGCCACACGGCACGCCGAAGTCGGTGCCGTCATGCAGCTTGTAGACGTGCGTGATCGGGTGCATCCGTATGCCGTACGGAGAGGTGATCGGCGGGTTGCCATGGACCGGCATCGACAGCGCCGAGCCACCGTCACCGCCGGAGCCCTTGCCACCGCTGGCGATCTGCTTCTGGGCCAAGGCGCGGAGCTGGCTGGCCAACGAGTTGCGCTCCCTGACCGTTGCGGCATAGACCCTGGCGTCCTCGGCCTTGAGCGCGGCGGCGGAGTGCTTCGCCTTCGAGCGGCTGTGGACCAGTGCTGTGACCTGATCGGTCTGCGCCTTCGCAGAGGCCTCGAGCTTGCGCTTCTTGACCAGGTTGGCGGCAGCCTCCTTGCGCTGCTGCGCAACCTGGTCGCGGAGCGCGCGCACCTTGTCGTTGTTGATCTTGAGGATGACCTTGTCCGCCGCGAGCTTCTGCATCGTGGCGATCTGGGCGTCACTGACCGAGTCGTTGAGGCTCATCTGCTCCGAGAAGGTGGTCGGGTCCTCGCCGCTGAGCAGGTCGCCGAAGGCCCGCAGGCCTCGGTCGCCCTGCTGGATGTTCTGGACGGTGAACTGCTCGACGGCGGCCTGAGATGCATTGAGCTCGGCCTGCCCCTTGGCGAGCTTGGCGGTGGCGACTTCGAGATCGGCCTGACTGCGTAGGAGCTTGACCTGCATCTGGGCATCGAGCGTCTTGGCGACCGCGAGCATGCCCTTGGTCTGGCCGAGCGTGTTCTTGGCGGCGTCGAGCTTGGCCTGCGCGCTCTTGAGCGCTGCTGCAGCGGCGATGAACTTGGCGCTCGACTCGTCGAGGTCCTTCTTGGCATTGGCGGCCTTGCCCTTGGCGGCCTTCTGCTTCTGCTCGAGATCGTGCTTCTTGTCGGCCGAGGACGGACTGGTGACGGCGGCCACCAGCGCCAGGGCAAGTACGAGCGCCGTCAGGGCTCTACGCGATGTGGAAAACATGACCTCGACCTATGGGGGAAGTTGTCGACGGGTGATGCTGATGTGGCCACTGTGAAAGCAGTGACTACAGCGACTCTAGGTCATGAACGTCAGACGTCGAGGTATTTGCGCGTCATCACGAGTGTCGGAACCAGCGCCAGCAGCAGCGCCAGAACCGTCGTGTAACCCATCACCACGAACGCTTCCTGCCAGCGGACCCAGGTCGTGATGTTGCCCAACGTGTCACGTAGATAGCCGTAGACCACGAAGTACATGAACGCCGACAGCCCCAGCGCCGCGAGGGCCGCCGAGATCAGCGCAGCCAGCATCGACTCCAGCACGAACGGCAGCTGAATGTGCCAGCTCGAGGCGCCGACGAGTCGCATGATGCCGATCTCGCGCCTTCGGGCGTACGCCGTCATCCGGATCGTGTTGGAGACCTGCAGGACTGCGGCAAGGACCAGGAGCGCGGCGACGCCGAGCGAGGCCCACTGCATCTTGGTGAGTGCCGTGAACAGCGGCCCGAGCAGCTTCTTGAGCGAGTTGACGTTGCCGACGCCGTCCATGCCGGCGACCTCGCTGACCACGCCGTCGAACTTCTGCGGGTCCTTGAGAGTCACGAAGTACGACTCGGGGAACGCGTCCGGACCGAGCGTCTGCAGCTGCTTGCGCCCGGTCTCGGTCTGGCCGAGCAGGGCTCGCGCTTGGTTGTAGTTGTCGGTCGGCGTGCGGATGTCGAACTTCTTGACCTCAGGATTGTCACGGAGCGCGGCCTGAACCGCCTTCTTCTGGTCGTCCGACGCGACTCCGCCGAGGCAGTTGGAGCTCGGTGAGTTCTTGGTGCACAGGTTGACCTGC
Source organism: Nocardioidaceae bacterium (assembly GCA_033850895.1). Classification (GTDB taxonomy): domain Bacteria; phylum Actinomycetota; class Actinomycetes; order Propionibacteriales; family Nocardioidaceae; genus Aeromicrobium. The sequence goes on from JAWWPE010000250.1 coordinate 6,963, forward strand.
AGCTGGAGCCGGTCACCGAAGTACTTCTCGGTGCGGCTCGACTGGCTGTGGATCAGGCCGCCGAGTGCGACCAGCAGCAGTGACACCGTCATGGTGACGACCAGGGAGATCGTCATGGACTTGTTGCGCGACAGACTCGCGCCGAGCTCGCTCAGAGTTGCTCTCATGCCAAGCCTCAGTTCTGGTAGCCGTAGATGCCGCGGGCCTCGTCGCGCACGATCAGCCCGCCGTCGAGCTCGATGACCCGCTTGCGCATCTGGTCGACGATCGTCGAGTCGTGGGTGGCCATCACGACGGTGGTGTCGGTGCGGTTGATGCGGTCGAGCAGCTTCATGATGCCGACGCTGGTCGCGGGGTCGAGGTTTCCGGTCGGCTCGTCGGCGATCAGGATCATCGGCCGGTTGACGAACGCCCGGGCCACGGCGACGCGCTGCTGCTCGCCACCCGACAGCTCATCGGGCATGCGATGACCCTTGCCCTCGAGGCCGACCATCTCGAGGGTCTCCGGCACGAGCCGGGCGATCTCGGTGCGTGACTTGCCGATGACCTGCAGCGCGAATGCGACGTTCTCGGTGACGGTCTTGTTGGGCAGCAGGCGGAAGTCCTGGAACACCGTGCCGACCTGGCGGCGGAGCTTGGGGACCTTCCAGCTGGAGAGCTTGTTGATCTCCTTGCCGGCGACATACACGCGGCCGGTCGTCGGGGTGGTCTCGCGAAGGATCAGTCTCAGGAACGTCGACTTGCCCGAGCCGGAGGCGCCGACGAGAAAGACGAACTCGCCCTTCTCGATCTCCAGATCGAGGGCGTCGAGCGCGGCCCGCTTCTGCCCTGGGTAGGTCTTGGTGACCTTGTCGAATCGAATCACTCGGTCGAGTCTAGGCAGACGGCCCCATCAGGGC
>JAWWPE010000213.1:0-4396 GCA_033850895.1 Nocardioidaceae bacterium
GCGGCCGGCAACGAGGACGGAGACCAACCCTCTCGCTTCGTCGCCGAGCTGCACGCCCACGTGACCGGGTCGGTCGACCGTACGCTCCCTGTCCCGCTTCGTCGCCCGACCCGCGGACTCTCGTTGCGCGGTGCCGTAGGAGAGCTACGCCGCATCGGAGAGAGCACCTCGAGTGACGCCGCACGCGCGCGAGCCGCCGACCAGCTCGCGCGCCTCGCGGCACATCCCGTGGCGCGCGGAGCTGACCCCGAGCGGTGGTGGGGCCTGCGGGAGCTGACCAATTCCGGCATACCGCTGCGCGATGCCGACGAACCCATCGGGCTGTCGGGCAGCACCGTCGAGCGCATCGTGTCCTGCCCGCTCAACTGGTTCCTGAGCCACGAGGCCAAGGGGGGCCGCGGCACCACGTCCGCCCAGGGTTTCGGCTCCATCGTCCACGCGATTGCCGCCGAGGTCGTCCAGGGCGAGCTCGAGCCCGTGCCGGCCGAGCTCGCGGTCCACCTCGACGGGGTGTGGGACCAGCTGGAGTTCGCGGCGAGCTGGATCGGCACCCGCGAACATGCTGCCGCGATCGAGGCGATCTCCCGGTTCTGCGCCTGGCACCTCCAGCACGGCCGCGCCGTCGTCGGCACCGAGCACCGGTTCGAGGTCAGCCATGTCGTCGACGGCCGCACCGTCACGCTCAACGGCTCGATGGACCGCGTCGAGGTCGACGTCGACGGAGTCCACGTGGTCGACCTCAAGACGTCCAAGACCCCGCCTACCGACAAGAACGTCACCGAAAACGCCCAGTTGGGCTTCTACCAGCTCGCGGTCGACCTGGGAGCCACGGCCGACATCGCCGGTGACGCGCCCGCTGCCGGTGCCGAGCTCGTCCAGCTGCGCAATGACGCCAAGGGTGCGCCTGGCTATCCCAAGGTCCAGCCCCAGTCCGGACCGATCGAGGGGGAGCCGTTCTTCGCCGTCGAGCACCTGCGCCGCTCGGTCCACGCGATCAACGAAGAGGCGTTCCCGGCCACGGCATCGGTGACGGCCTGCCAGTACTGCGAGTTCAAGCGGGTCTGCCCGGCGTACGACGAGGGCCAGACGATCCTCACCCGGCCCGGCGCGGGTGAGGCCACATGAGCGGGCGTCAGCGAGCGAGCGGTGCTGGCATGACCCTCGTCCGCGGCGAGCAGCACCTACGAGAGCTGCTGAGGATCGACTACACGGCAGCCCAGATGGCGGCGATCACGGCCGGGCTCGATCAACCGTCCGCGATCATCGCGGGCGCCGGCTCCGGCAAGACCACCGTCATGGCCGCCCGGGTCGTCTGGCTCGTCGGACATCTCGGCGTCGCCCCCGAACGCGTTCTCGGCCTGACGTTCACCAACAAGGCGGCCGCCCAGCTCGGGCAGAAGGTGCGAGCCGATCTGGAGCGGCTCGGCATGGAGTTCGACGGTGAACCCACGACCTCGACCTATCACGCATTCGCCGGCCAGCTCATCGCCGAGCACGGACTGCGCCTGGGCATCGAACCCGATCTTCGCCTGGTCTCGGATGCTTCGCGGTTCCAGCGCATGGCCAAGGCGATCGAGTCCTTCGGTGGCGAGTTGCAGGAGCTCTCGACCCACATTCCTTCGATAGTCGGCCAGGCGATCGCCCTCGACGGACAGCTCGCCGAACACCTCGTCTCGCCGGAGGATCTCCGCACCCATGACCGGGCCTTGATCGCCGAGTGGGAACAGGCGGTCAGCGAGGAGCCGAAGCCTCCGACGGCGCTGCGGGACGCCGCCGAGAAGGCCCGCAAGCGGATCGAGCTCAGCCGGATGGTCGACCGTTACCGCCAGGCCAAGGCCGACGCAGGAGTCATGGACTTCTCCGACCAGATGGCGTGGGGGGCGCGGCTCGCCATGCTGCCCGAGGTCGGGGAGGTGTTGCGGGATCGGTTCGGCGTCGTCCTGCTCGACGAGTACCAAGACACGTCGGTGGCCCAGCGCGACCTGCTGCGGGCGCTGTTCTCGGGGCCCGACGCCGACCACGGCCGCGGCCATCCGGTGACGGCAGTCGGCGACCCCGCGCAGGCGATCTATGGCTGGCGTGGCGCCGCGGCCGGCAACCTCGCACAGTTCCTCGACGACTTCCCGGCTGCCGATGGCGGCCGGGGACGCTTGTTCTCCCTGGTCGAGACCCGACGTTGCGCCGCACCCATCATCGACGCAGCCAATGACCTGGCCGCCGAGTTCTACGCCACCTCGTCCGTGGTCCAGCCCCTCCAGTCCGCGGTCACGGACCCCGGGACGGTCGACGTCGCGCTCTACGCCATGGTCGAGGACGAGATCGCCGCCCTGATCGAGGCGATCAAGCACGACCCGGCGCCGCTGCGCGAGATAGCGATCCTCGTACGAGTCGGCCGGGAGAACGGCGCGATCGTCCAGGCGTTGCGTGCGGCCGAGATCCCGTTCGAGATCGTCGGCCTCGAAGGGCTCCTGTCGCAGCCGGAGGTGCTCGACCTGCTCGCGGTGCTCGAAGTGGTCAACGACGTCACGGCCAACCCGGCGATGCTGCGCCTGCTCACCGGCCCCAAGTGGCGCATCGGTGCACGAGACCTCGCGCTGCTCGGACGTCGTGCCGCGACGCTGAGCGGGCGTACGTTCGGTCGAGACGAGGACGCTTCGCTCGAAACCGAGCTGGCTCGTGCCGTCGAGGGCACCGACCCGACCGAGATCGTCGCGCTGGCCGACGCCGTCGACGATCCCGGAAGCCTCGACTACTCCGCAGAGGCGCTCGAGCGGTTCGCTGAGGTGTCCGCACTGATCTCGTCGGTGCGGCGGCACGCCGGCGAACCCTTGCTCGAGCTGGCCCGGCGCAGCATCCGTGCACTCGACCTCGACCTGGAGCTGGAGGCCGGGGACGTCACGGGCGGGGCCGACAACATCGCCCTGTTCCTGGAGGCGATTTCCGACTACGCCCAGTCTGATCGGTATGCATCGCTCTCGGGCCTGGTCGCCTATCTCGCCGCCGAGGACTTCTACAACGAGGGCATGTCCGTGGCGACCCCGTCGGATGCCGACTCGGTCAAGCTCCTGACGATCCACCGCGCCAAGGGCCTGGAATGGCACAGCGTCTACGTGCCCCTCACGTCCGGAACGATCTTCCCGTCCAACCGCGGACGCGGACGGTGGACCACGAACGCCCAGACCCTGCCCAACACGCTGCGCGGCGACCGCGACAGCCTCCCGGTCCTCACCGGGTGGTCGCCGGCCGAGGCGCGGTCGTTCAACGATGCCGACAAGGCCGATGCCCAGATGGAGGAACGCCGGCTCGGCTACGTGGCGTTCACGCGTGCCGCCCGGCGTTTGGTGGTGTCAGGTCACTGGTGGGGCCGCACCCAGCAGAAGCCGCTCGGTCCGTCCGAATACCTCGAGTCGACCCGCGAGTGGCTGGCTTCGCAGGGTCGGCCGCCGCTGCACTGGGCCGAGCCCCCGGCCGACGGCGAGCCCAACCCACACCTGGTCGAGGCCGAAGGCATCGCCTGGCCGGCCGCCGCGCCGGCGATGCGTGGCCGGTGTGCTCTCGCGGACGCCGTACGCGCTGCTGCGCAGGGCACGCTCGCCATCCCGTTGCCGACTGATCCCGCCGATGCCGCTGCCTTGGCCCGACTCGACGAGCTCGAGAGCGACGTCGAGCTCTTGCTGGCCGAGGCGCAGGAGTCCGAGCGCACGGCGCGTGAGGTGCCCTGGCCGTCATCGATGTCAGCAACCACCGCGATGGCACTTCAGGCTGATCCTGAGCAGTTCGCGCGCGAGCTGGCGCGCCCCATGCCGAGACGGCCGTCCGGCGCCGCGCGATTCGGGACCCGGTTCCACGCCTGGGTCGAGGCGCACTTCGGCCAGCAGACACTTCTCGATCCGACCGACCTGCCGGGTCGCGGCGACGTCGGGATCGGCAATGACGCCGAGCTCGAAGAGGTCAAGTCGGCATTCTTGGCCGGTCCGTACGCCGATCTCACGCCCGTGCAGATCGAGGCCCCGTTCTCGCTCGTCCTCGGCGGGCAGCAGTTCGTCGGCCGCATCGATGCGGTGTTCTCGCCCGCGCCCGGGCGCTACGAAGTGGTCGACTGGAAGACCAACAAGGAGGCCAGCGCCGACTCTCTGCAGCTCGCGATCTATCGCCTCGCCTGGGCCGAGCTCATGGGCGTCGACCCTTCGGCGGTCACCGCGTCGTTCTACTACGCGCGGCTCGGCCGGGTCGACACCTATGACGACCTCCCCGATCGCGCGGAGCTCGAGCGACTGCTCGGTCTCGGCACGGGGGATGCCCGATAGCCTGATCGGGTGGACTACGCCTTCGACATCGCCCGCCACGACCGCGCCGCTCACCTCCGCAAGGACGACGCCTGGCGCACCGGCGACCA
>JAWWPE010000227.1:0-4319 GCA_033850895.1 Nocardioidaceae bacterium
GGTGATCAGGGCGAAGGCAGCAACCACGATCCACATGGGCATGACCCATGCGTAGGAACCGGCTTGAGTGCGTGAAGTGGCGGTGGGCGCCGAAGTCTGCACGGAAGGGGTGTCGGCAGAGATGTCGGCTACCTCGCTATCGAAAATCGAAACCGCCCGACCGGCAGCTGAGCGTGTGCGCTCGGGCGGCCGGTGATGAGCCAGTGGATCGGTGAGCGTACGGGTCGACGTCCCACCAGCTCTCAAGTCACTGACGACAAGTCAGCGCTGTCTGCGCTGAGATGAGCCACCGTTCGATGATAGTCGGTGGACGCCGTAGCACGAAGTCCGCGGCGTGGGACGTCAGCTGCTGGCACCCGATGCCGTGCCGCAGTAGGGTATGGACGAAGATAGGCACGAGCGACTGATCTGCCTGCACGACGCATCACAGCTGACAGGAATCTCCTGCGCTACAGCACCATCGCAGATCAGCGGACACGATTCGATCGTCTTCGACGATCCGCAGGTCACGGTTCACCCCCATCGGATGGTGCTTCGGCCCTACGGGAACGAGTGCAGTGTCGTCGCGTCCGGCCCCCATGGCGGGGTGTCGGGCAGGTCAGAGGAGGACCACTTGGCCACACGAGGCCAGCGCCGTTCGGGCGCAACGCGCAACGCACCCCAGGGTCAGCGGCGCGCCCGCGGTCCGGAGGGCATCCTGCCGGTGCTCGCCCGCGCCGTACGCGAGGTCGAGGCCGGCGCGCAGCGTGGACGCGTGTCGCCGTCGACGCGTACGAAGTTCCAGGTCGTCGCCCTGCTGGCTCGCGAGGAACGCGCCAAGGTCCGCGCCGACGCGGCGATGACGGAGTCCCAGCGCACCGAACAGCTCAAGCGGCTTGACGGCATCGGCACGATCCTGGCGCAGACGGCAGCGCGGGACACCTCGTTGCTCTCGCTGCTGGGTGAGGACGTCGTGGTCTCCGACGCTGCGACCTCCCTCAAGCAGGCGATGCTCGCCGCCGCCGGTGTCGAGGTCGAGGCCGAACCCGTACAGGCCGCGCCGCCGGTCACCTCATCACCCGCAGCCGAGCGCGCCGTCGTACCGCAGTCGGTCGTCTCGCGGCAGCTCTCCAACCCGTTCCTGACGCCGGATTTCTCCTCAGCCGCGAGCCAGGTCGCGCAACCGCGACGGCTGGCGACCTGGGAACTGCTGGGTCCGCTGCTGTCGGCGTTCGAGCGTGCTTCGGGCGGCGCGTCCGCCTGCATGGAGCTGCCCGAGCCGGAGTTCTCCCGGGTGCCGGACGGCCTTGAGCTGATGCGCCACCAGGCCCAGCTGATCGAGGCGGCTGCAGAGGGCCACCGGACGTTCCTGCTCGCCGACGAGCCCGGGCTGGGCAAGACCGCGCAGGCCTTGCTGGCCGCGCAGGCCGCGAACGCGTACCCGCTGCTGGTCGTGGTGCCCAATGTGGTCAAGACCAACTGGGCGCGCGAGGCCGAGCTCTGGACCCCCAACCGCACGGCCACCGTGATCCACGGCAACGGTGACAACATCGACGGCTTCGCCGACATCGTGATCGTCAACTACGAGGTGCTCGACCGGCACGTCGGCTGGCTGGGCGACCTCGGCTTCCGCGGCATGGTGCTCGACGAGGCGCACTTCATCAAGAACAAGGCATCGCAGCGCTCGCAACACGTGCTCCAGCTGTCCGACCGCATCAGCGCCCGCACCGCGCAGCCGCTGCTGATGGCGCTGACCGGCACCCCGCTGATCAACGACATCGAGGACTTCCTGGCGATCTGGCAGTTCCTCGGCTGGATCGACGGCAAGAAGCCGCGGGCGGCGCTGATGCATGCGCTCGAGGAGACCGGTCTGTCGCCGGTCGACCCCGGGTTCTACGCGGCGGCTCGCAACAGCGTGATCGACATGGGCATCGTCCGAAGGCGCAAGATCGACGTCGCCGCCGACATCCCGGCGCGCCGCATCGCCGACATCCCGGTCGAGCTCGACGACGAGGCCGGCCGGTCGATCAAGGAGGCCGAGCGCCAGCTCGCCCGCCGTCTGGTGGCCCAGTACGAACGCGCGCTCGAGACCCGTTCCTCCGGCGTCACCGTCGACGGCATCGACCACGAGCTCGTACGCCGGGTTGCCGGCTGGGAGCGCGAGGACAGCTCCAGCAAGACCGACGAGAACGTCTTCAGCATGATGCGCCGGATCGGCCAGGCGAAGGCCGGCCTGGCCGCCGACTACACCGCCCAGCTCGCGCACAGCGTCGGCAAGGTGGTGTTCTTCGCCAAGCACATCGACGTCATGGACGTCGCCGAGGAGACATTCGCCAAGCGCGGCATCAAGTACGTCTCGATCCGCGGCAGCCAGGGCACGACGGCCCGGCAGAAGGCGATCGACGCCTTCACCAACGACCCGGACGTCGCGGTCGCGGTGTGCTCGCTCACCGCCGCGGGGGTCGGGCTCAACCTGCAGGCGGCCTCCAACGTCGTGCTCGCCGAGCTGTCCTGGACCGACGCCGAGCAGGCCCAGGCCATCGACCGGGTGCACCGCATCGGCCAGGCCGAGCCGGTCACGGCCTGGCGAATCATCGCCTCGCAGACGCTGGACCCCAAGATCGCGGAGCTGATCGACAGCAAGGCCGGCCTCGCCGCGATTGCGCTCGACGGTTCCGACGAGGAAGTCGCCGACTCCACCGATCTGCAGCTCGAGGCGCTCGTCGCCCTGCTGACCGAGGCGTTGACCGAGGGCCCGAGCTAGCCGTCTTCCATCGGCACGATTGCGACGATCAGCGCGGCCTTCTCGGCGACGTACACGTGGTAGCTCCGGCCGGAGGCCACGTGCCAGAAGTGGATCGGTAACCGGAACGACCGGCCTTCGATGGTGAGCCAGTACCCCTCGCGGCCTCGCACGTGGACCTCGACCACGCCTTCGAGGCCGACCACTTGGCCGTCTGCTGCCGACTCCCGAAGTCTCCGGGCGACCACGACGCCGTACCCGATCAGCGCGAGAGCCAGGGTCGTGACCATGGCATAGCGCCACCACTGGATCGGGCGTTCAGCGGTGAACCAGAGCAGGATGGCAAAGCCGCCGACGATGGCCCACGCGAGCGCCTGGGTGGTCCACACCTGGCGGAACATCCGGGCGGTCTGGCTCGGCCCGAGGCGCCCCAGCTCATTGCTCGAGACATCCGTCTCGGTGATCTTGAAGGCGCTGAGCAGCTCCGCCCGATATGTCGCGGGGTCGATCTCGCGGGATTCGTCCATCTCACCGTCCTCGGTCCGATGTGGTCACAGTCTTCACCACGTACGGCGTCGGGTAGTTTCACCGCATGACGGAGATGCAGCCGGTCATCCTCGTGGTGGCGGCGACGGAGCACCGTGACGGCTTGGCCGACGAGTTCGCCAGCCGCTACGGGCGCGACTACGACCTGCAGGTGGCCGAAGGCCTCCAGGAGGCGCACGCGCTCGCGCCGTACCTCAAGTCCGAAGGCCGCCAGGTGGCGTTGATCGCCGTCGACCACAGCCTCGACGGTGGTGCGTTGCCGCTGCTCGACAAGCTCCGCCTCGCCTCGCCGACCAGCCGACGTGTTGCGCTGGTCCCGGCCGCCATGTTCACCTCTGCGCTGGACGAGCTGCGACCCGCGCTCGGCGAGGGCCGACTCGACACGTTCCTGATCATCCCGCGGGGCGCACGGGACGAGGAGTTCCACACCGCGATCTCCGAATACCTGTCGGACTGGAGCTGGTCGGCCACCACTCCGGTCGTGGCGACGGTGCGGATCGTCGATGACGGCACCCAGCAGAGCCTGCCGGCGATCCGCGACTTCCTCGACCGGATGGGCCTGTCGTACGAGCGATTCCTCCCCGACAGCGAGGTCGGCGAGGAGCTGATCGCCTCGATCGAGGGCGAAGCGACGCTGCCGATCGTCGAGGCATTCAACCGTGGCGCGATCGCGGGCGCGACGGCATCGTCCGTGGCGTCGTCGTTCTATGGCAATCCGGCCGATCTCGGCGACGAGTTCGTGGCCGATCTGCTGATCGTCGGCGGCGGCCCGGCCGGGCTGGCCGCCGCGGTCTACGGAGCGTCCGAGGGCCTCACCACCGTGGTCCTCGAGGCCGACGCGATCGGTGGCCAGGCGGGCACCAGCTCGATGATCCGCAACTACCTCGGCTTCCCCCGTGGTGTCTCCGGTATGCGTCTTGCCCTCCGTGCTCGCACCCAGGCGAGCCGCTTCGGTGCGCAGCTGTTCACGGGCCGGGCCGTCACCGCGATGCGGGTCGGCGACATCCACGAGGTCGATTTCGACGGCGGCACGCTGCGGGCCCGGTCCGTC
>JAWWPE010000420.1:0-9936 GCA_033850895.1 Nocardioidaceae bacterium
AGATGACGTGATCGTCGACGTCGGGTGCGGTACGGGCTCGTTGGCGCTGCTGCTACGTCGTCGAGAGCCGGCGGCGCAGATCATCGGCGTCGATCCCGACCGTGACGTGTTGACCACCGCACGGCGCAAGGCCGACGTGGCAGGGATGGAGCTGGACTGGCACGCGGGCATGGGAGACGAGCTGGAGCAGACCGTGGGCGCCGGCTCGGCGACTGTCGTGGTGTCCAGCCTCGTGCTGCACCAGTGCCCGGTGGAGATGAAGCGCGCCATCCTGACGTCGATGCACGCGGTGCTGCGAACTGGGGGCCGGGCGGTGGTCGCGGACTACGGGCTCCAGCGGAGTGCGACGATGCGCCTGGCCTTTCGGATCGTGCAGCTCGCAGATGGATTCAGGAACACCAAGCCCAACGCCGACGGCATACTCCCAGAACTGATGTCGGATGCCGGCTTCACCGATGTGCGCGAGGTCGCGGTCGTACGGACCGTGACAGGCTCGATCTCCGTCTACGTCGCCGGCCGCGACTGAGGTCGCAGCGCTGCCAGGGTCCTCGCGGGCGTGAGACCCATCATTTCGCGCATCCAACGGCTCAGATGCGCCTGGTCCGCGAACCCGCCTGCAATCGCCGCGTCGGCAAGTGACTGACCTTCCTGCAGGGCTTCAGCTGTGAGGCGCAGCCGTACCCAGGTCCGCCACCGCAACAACGGCATACCCAATTCGAGCCGGGCCAGGGCGCGGAGCCGCTGCGGAGAGATGCCCACCGTGGCGGCGGCGTCTGGCATCGAGCACCCTGACCTCGTGATCGTGTCCATGGCCTCGACCAGACGAGGATCCAGCGCGCTGGGCGCGCGGGTGTGGCGGATCTCCTCATCACGCAGTCCGTGCAGCTCGTCCACGGCGGTGACGCCCTCGCCGTAGGTCCCTCTCAGCAGGTCAGCAAAGGCGCTGTGGGGCTCGATGAAGTAGGTCAGCAGGTCGGTCCCCGCGAGCATGCGGTGCCGGACCATCGGTGGCACGAGCAATGCCGCGGCACGGTGGCGATTCTCGGACGAGTCGACGATGACCACCTCGCCGCGGACCGCGATTGCGATCTGGAACGCCGCGTGGCGGTGCGCGACGACATCGAATGCCGGCCCTCGATACGACGCGTAGCCTTCACCGACCACGAACTGCGGCACTGGGACGCTATTCGAATCTCGAGGCGTCGCCGGCACCTACGCGCACGACGTCGGCGAAGCCTTCAGAGAAGTCCACGACCGTCGTCGGTTCGGCCACGATGTCCTCACCCGAGTCGATCACCGCGTCGATCTGGCCGTCGAGCGCCTCGGAGATCTCCCACGCCGTCGTCATCGGGGCATCGGCGTCGGGGAGGATCAGCGTCGTCGACAGCAGCGGCTCGCCCAGCGCTGCCAACAGCGCCTGGACCACCTTGTTGTCGGGGATGCGTACGCCCGCGGTCTTCTTCTTCGGGTGCAACAACCTCCGCGGCACCTCGGACGTCGCCGGCAGGATGAAGGTGTAGGGCCCCGGGGTCGAGGCCTTGATGGCCCGGAAGATCGCGTTGTCGACGTGCACGAACTGACCGAGCTGGGCAAAGTCCTTGCAGACCAGTGTGAAGTGGTGCTTGGCGTCGAGCCGCCGGATCGTACGGATCCGATCGAGCGCGTCCTTGTTGCCGAGCTGCGCACCGAGGGCATAGCCGGAGTCGGTCGGGTACGCGATCAGGCCGCCGTCCCGGAGGATCGCGGCGGCCTGGTCTACGTTGCGCTGTTGCGGGTTGTCCGGATGAATGTCGATGAACCGCGCCATACGTGGAGCGTACGACCTCTTGAAGCCCCGCGCCTCAACTGAAGATGCTCACTCCACCCGGGCCGATCAACAGGGCCAGGACGATCAGCACCGCACCGTAGATGAAGTCGCGCTGGAGGATCCGGATCACCCCGAAGATGCCGATGATGACGGCCACGATCCAGAGAATGGTTTCCCACATGTTCGAGTTCCTCTCCTAGGTCGGTGGACTACCGCCACCGGCCCGGTTCTACCCCGTTGAGGCCAGCCATAACGTGTGCCCAGTCCGTCATACGGACGTGATTTCCACATGCTGGGACGATCTCTAAACTTGGGCATAGAACTTCGAGAACCTGAGTTGAGTCGTGAGGAGGTCAAGCCATGTCGGAAGCAGTCCTGAGTCTCGCGGACCGTCGTCAGCGCCAGATCGAGCACGACGAGCAGCGCACCGTGCACCTGGCGGAGCGGGAGTCCTTGCTCGCGCCTCGTCGGTCCAATGACGAGCTCCGCGCGGTGGTCGAGGCCGCGGCTGCTGACCTGGTCGATGCCGACACCGAAACCGTGCTGGCGTGGGTCGCGAAGGAGTTCGGCTATCGGACGGCAGTCGCCTGTTCGATGGCCGACGCAGTCCTTCCGCACGTGGTCGCTGAGCACCTGCCGTGGGTCGACACGTTGTTCCTCGAGACCGGCTACCACTTCGCCGAGACGATCGGCACACGTGACGCCGTCGAGGCGTCGATGCAGCTCACCATCGTCGACGTGAAGCCCCGCCGCAGCGTTGCCGAACAGGATGCCGAATTCGGCGAGAAGCTCTATGAGCGCGATCCTGGCTTGTGCTGCGACATGCGCAAGGTACAGCCCCTCCGCGAGACCCTGGAGGGTTACGAAGCGTGGATCACGGGTGTACGCCGCGACGAGGGCCCCACCCGCGCGAACACCCCGTTTGTCACGTGGGATGAGAAGAACGGCCTGGTCAAGATCAATCCCCTCGCCGACTGGTCCTTCGACGACCTGCTCGCGTATGCCGACGCCAACGACGTCATCGTGAATCCCTTGGTCAACGACGGCTACCCGTCGATCGGCTGTGCCACCTGCACCCGGCGCGTAGCCCCCGGCGAGGACCCACGCGCGGGGCGCTGGACCGGGCTCGACAAGACCGAATGCGGTCTGCACGCCTGACCGCAGGCGTACGCACACCGCTACGATTCGAGCATGATTTCCGGGTGGGTGTGATGCCATGAGCGGCTCGAGCTTTCCGCTCACGCTGCGCATCGCCGGCCGTCGGGTGGTCGTCGTCGGCGGTGGGCACGTCGCCACTCGACGCGCCCTCAGCCTGCTCGATGCCGGGGCCGACGTCGCGGTCATCTCCCCCTCGGTCTCCACCTCGCTCGCCTCGTCGATCGGTCGCGGCGACGTGGAGTGGATTCCGCGGGCCTACCAGACCGGCGACCTCGACGGCGCCTGGCTCGTGCAGACGGCAACCGGCGACCCGGACGTCGACGGCCGGGTGGCCGATGACGCCGCAGCCCAGTCCACCTGGTGTCTCAAGGGCGGCGACCCCGACCACGCCACGGCGTGGGTGCCCGCCATCGCGCGCATCGACGACGTGACCGTCGCGATCAGCGGCGGCGGCGATGCCGGGCGGGCCGCGACGCTGCGTGATGGGGTGGCCGCAGCCCTGCAGTCCGGCGACCTGCCGATGCGACACAAGACCCACCACCCCGAAGGATTCGTCGCGTTGGTGGGCGGTGGGCCCGGCGATCCGGGCCTGTTGACCACCCGCGGACGGCGACTTCTCGCCGAGGCGGACGTGGTGGTGATCGACCGTCTGGCTCCGCACGGCATCTTGTCGGAGCTGGCCCCCGACGTCGAGGTCGTCGATGTCGGGAAAATGCCCGATCACCATCCGATCCCCCAGGCGGAGATCAACGCGATCCTGATCGACCGGGCCAAGCAGGGCAAGATCGTCGTACGCCTCAAGGGTGGCGACCCGTACGTCTTCGGCCGTGGCGGCGAGGAACTCATCGCGTGCCACGACGCCGGCATACCCGTCGAGGTCGTCCCGGGGGTGACGAGCGCGATCGCCGTGGCCGCGTCGGCCGGCATACCCGTCACGCATCGCGGTGTCGCCCGCGGGTTCTCCGTGGTCACCGGCCACATCGAGCTGGCCGATCTCCCCCACGACGGTGCGCACACGCTGGTTCTGCTGATGGGCGTACGGCGACTTCGGGATGCCGCGAACGAGCTGGTCAAGGCGGGTCACGATCCGCTGACGCCGGTTGCTGTCGTGGAGAGCGGCTGCACCCCTGACCAGCGGGTCACCGTCGGCACGCTGCAGACGATCGCCGACCTGGCTGACGAGCTCGACATCCAGCCCCCGGCCGTCACCATCATCGGCGACGTCGTCACGTTGTCCCCGAGCTGGCCGCCGTCCTAGGCGCCAGTCAGTTTTCGCGGAGCCAGGCGTTCAGGTGCTTCTCGCCCTGATGCATGACGAGGTTGTGGCCCAGCACGAACACGGGCCGGAGCAGCCACGACGTCCTTCGCATCCAGGACTTGCCCGTGGACACCCGCCAGTCGATGTTCATCGCCGAGTTGTGCGGTCCGAGGTCGTCGAACGTGACCGTGCCGGCGCCCCGCAGCTCGCCGGCCGAGGCGAAGGTCAGATGCGTGGGTCGCACAGTGTTCAGGTCCGACAGGCGAAACCTCAAGGCGTAGCCGAGCCGACTGGACGCCCGCAGATCGAGGGAGCTCCCGTCATATGCCGTGACCTGCACTGATGGCCACCACGGCATCGGATCGTCGCTGGCCAGCAACGACTCCAGCGCGTCCCACAGCGAGTCCCGACTGCGCCCGATCAGCCAGCGGGAGCCGAACGCGTACTCGGATTTCATCGGCTCCCTGTCCGTGTCGCTACCGGGTCTGGTGTTGCTGGTGGGTTTGAATGGTTCTGGCCCCGCGCGGTATGAGTGCGCGGGGCCTTAAGTCTGCCCGGCGCCGATCGAGCGGCTTCGCCGCAGCCACCAGAGGCCGATCAACGGCAGCACCAGCGGCACGAAGCCATAGCCCTCACCGAAGCCCGACCACACGGTCTGATCCGGGAACAAACTGTCGTCGAACACCGACAACAGCCCCGTGACCACCACTCCGAACAGCTCGATGCTGATCGTGATCAGGGCGAGCTGCCGCCAGCCACGCGCGAGCGCAAGGGTCGCGACGACGTAGATGACGCCAGCGACGGCCGACAGCGAGTACGCGAACGGAGCGTCGCCGGCCTTCGTCAACAGCTGCACGATCGACCGCGCCGACGCCGCCAGCGCGAACACCGCGTAGACAGCGACGAGCACGCGGCCGAAGCCGTGCGAGGTGTCAGACATGCGTGCCCTTCCAGATATCGAGGAGTCGCACACAGAGTACGGCGACGGTCAGCATGGCCACGACGACGACGCCGGTGCCCCAGCGGGACTTCTCCGCGATGCCCCACAGCACCGCGGCCGGCGGAATCACCACGACCGTCACGAGGTATGACACGAACAGCACCCCATCGACATCTCGCGACGTCATGCTCAGGGCGGCGATCCCGCCGACCAGCAGCGCCACCAGTGCGACCTCGAGCACCCCGATGACGTAGAACAGCGAATTGCCGAATGGTCGCTCGGTCAACGTGTGCCAGCCGGCGAACAGCGCGGCGATCAGTGCCGCGATGGCCAAGCCATAGGCCACCGTGTCCGTCACGCTCAGCGACCGCCGAAGGCGTTTTCGCCGGTCAGCGCCTGGCCCAGCACCAACGTGTGCATCTCGACCGTGCCTTCGTACGTCAACACCGACTCGAGGTTGTTCATGTGCCGGATCACCGGGTATTCCAGCGAAATCCCGTTGGCGCCGAGGATCGTGCGTGCCGTGCGGCAGATGTCGAGGGCTTCGCGGACGTTGTTGAGCTTGCCGAAGCTGACCTGCTCCGGAGTGAGGCCGACGGCATCCTTGCGCCGCCCCAGGTGGAGAGCAAGCAACAAGCCCTTGTGCAGCTCGACGCACATGTCGGCGAGCTTGGCCTGGGTGAGCTGGAAGCCGCCGATCGGGCGTCCGAACTGCTCTCGGGTCTTGGAGTAGTCGAGGGCGGCCTCGAAGGACGACCGCGCCGCGCCCATCGAACCCCAGACGATGCCGTAGCGCGCCTCGGTGAGGCAGGACAGCGGTCCGCGGAGCCCACGCACCTCGGGGAACATCGCGCTCGACGGCACACGTACGCCCTCCAGCACGAGCTCTGCGGTGGCCGAGGCACGCAGGGACAACTTGTGCTTGATCTCCTTGGCGGTGAAACCGGGAGTGTCGGTGGGCACGGCGAAGCCGCGTATGCCGTCGTCGGTCTGCGCCCAGATCACTGCCACGTCGGCGAACGTGCCGTTGCTGATCCACATCTTGGAGCCGTCGAGGACCCAGTCGTCGCCGTCGCGCTTGGCCCGGGTGCGCATGCTGCCGGGGTCCGAGCCGTGATCGGCCTCGGTGAGCCCGAAGCAACCGACCAGCTCGCCGGTGCCCATCCCGGGCAGCCAGCGCTGCTTCTCGTCCTCGGAGGCAAATTTCCAGATCGCGTACATCGCCAAGGACCCCTGCACCGACACCATCGAGCGAATGCCCGAGTCGCAGGCTTCGAGCTCCACACAGGCAAGTCCGTAGTCAACGGCGGACAGGCCAGGCAGCTCATAACCGTCCAGGTGCATCCCGAGCAACCCGAGCTCACCGAACTCACGGAACAGCTCGCGTGGTTTCTCGACTCCCCCGGCCTCGAACCAGTCGGCGATGTGCGGTTGCACGCGCTTGGCGAGCATCGTGCGTACGCTGTCGCGCACCGCGATCTCCTCGGGCGACAGCAGGTCGTCGAGGGAGAGTGGATCCGCGGGGTCAAACGTCGTCTTGGCCATGCACCCCACGGTATCCAACCTAGGATGTCACTCAGGACACGCCTCAGATTCCTGAGGAATCCACCCATCCTGACGAGGCCTGGCATCGAATGACTCGTGACAAGACCTCCGGAAGGGAGCAGCCCGTGTCGCAGAATGCGCCGCAGTCGTCAGCGTCACCGCTGCGACTCGCCCCGGCCGCACCCGACACACCCGTAGATCTCGGTGATCTGCTGCTCTTGGTCGCACGCGGTGATGAGGCGGCCTTCGCGGCGGTCTACGACGCCCTCGGCGCCTCGGTGTACGGATTGGCGCGCCGCGTCGTGCGAGACCCCTCGCGGGCCGAGGAGATCTCGCAGGAAGTCTTCATCCAGGTCTGGAAATCCGCCGCGCGCTTTGATCCGGCACGAGGCAATGCCAAGAGCTGGATCCTGACGCTTGCGCATCGACGGGCCGTTGACGCGGTCCGCCACGACCAAGCAGCCACCAACCGTGAGAACAAGTACGACTGGTCGAACGGCCCGGACTTCGATGAAGTCGAGGAAGCCGTGACGATCAGCCTTGAGCACGAGCAGGTCAGGCGCTGCCTCGACGGCTTGACCGAGCTGCAGCGCGAGGCCGTCAACCTGGCGTACTACCAGGGCTACACGTACGCCGAGGTCGCGGAGAGCCTCGGCGCCAACACCGCCACCGTCAAGACCCGGATGCGCGACGGAATCGTCCGTCTGCGCGACTGCATGGGAGTAGAAGCATGACCACCGATCTGCACTCCCTCCTGGCGCCGTATGCGCTCAATGCCCTCGACTCCTGGGAACGCGAACGATTCGAGATCCACCTCGAACAGTGCGCCGACTGCCGAGCCGAACTGGCCGGCTTCGTCGGCACTGCCGCGAGGCTGGGCGACGCCGCGCACCAGGCTCCCCCGGCAGAGCTTCGGGACCGGCTGATGGCCGCTGTCGCGACGACACCGCAGGAGCGCCCAGTCGTCACGGCTCTCGCCCAACGCGGCGGCCTGCGCCGTGCGCTCCCCCGGCTGGCCGTGGCCGCCGCCTTCCTGGTGGGTGCTGTCGGCGTCGGCGGCTATGTCACCGAGCGCAACCAGGCCGACAACTACCGGGCGGACAGCCAGGCGATCACCTCCGTACTCGCCGCACCTGATGCGGACACGGCGGTCAAGACGTTCGGCAAGGCCGGCCGGGTCCGGATGATCTCTTCGGCATCCAAGGACTCCGCTGTGATCGTCGCCAGCGATCTCCCCTCCCTCACGCACAGCCGGGTCTACCAGGTCTGGCTGGTCAAGGACGACTCCCCCGCGTCGCAGGGCACGTTCAGCAGGTCCGGGACGATGATCATGAAGGGTCTGCACGGAGTGGATCACGTCGCCATCACGGTCGAGCCCAAGGGTGGGTCGAAGCAGCCCACGACGGCGCCCATCAGCACGATCGCGGTCTGAGCACCACACTGACAGCGGTGCTGTCATAATTTGCGGGTGCCCGCTCCCCTGGTCCTGATCAGCGCCGCGATGGCGGTGCCCTCCGCGTTCTACCGCCCCGTCGTCGATGCCTTCGAGGAGCACGGCTGGGACGCACGGGCGCTGCCGACCCGGGGAT
The DNA here is from genome assembly GCA_033850895.1 of Nocardioidaceae bacterium. GTDB lineage: Bacteria > Actinomycetota > Actinomycetes > Propionibacteriales > Nocardioidaceae > Aeromicrobium. The sequence continues at coordinate 8,298 of JAWWPE010000420.1, forward strand.
TCGAGCGCGGCGAGCCCGTGGCCTCTCGGCAGCACGACTGGAGCTATGCAGACGAGATGGCGGCGATCGCCGACGCGATCGCCAAGGCCCGTGCGGACGATCCAGAACGTCCGGTGATCGTGATCGGACACAGCCTCGGTTCGCAGATCTCCGCCGGCCATCAGCTGCACCACCCGCCGGCCGATGGCTTCGTCGCGATCGCCGCGAGCGTCCCGTACTTCCGCAGCTACCCCCGTGCTGGGCTGTCCGTGCTGCTGGTCGGCGTGACAGTTCCGGTCGCCGCGCGGCTGCGTGGATTCGTGCCGAAACCGATGTTCGGCGGTCCTGGTGCCCGCACCCTGATGCGCGAATGGGCACGCTTCGTACGCACCGGCAAGCCGCCCTTCACGGTGCCGCACCTCATCACGACGCCGACTCTGGTGGTCAACCTCGAGGGCGACAACTACTCGGTCGCCAAGGCCAACCGGCTGTTCGTCAAGACGTTCCTCGACCCCGAGGCGACGACGCGATGGCTCTACACCAAGGACGCCGCACCCGAAGGCGGCAACACCCACCACGTCCTCTGGGGAAAGACGCCCGGACCCGTCGTCGACAAGATCGTCGACTGGTGGGATTCGCTCTAGACCTCCGCGAATGCCTCGACCGGCGGACAGGAACAGGCCAGATTGCGGTCGCCGTACGCCTGATCGATCCGACCAACCGGCGGCCAGTACTTGTCCTCGGTGCTGCCACTGGGGAACGCGCCTTCGGCGACTGGGTAGGCGTGCTTCCAGTCGACCAGCTCGCGCATGGTGTGTGGAGCATGCACGAGCGGGTTGTCGCCTTCGACGTACGTGCCCGCGATCACCGCATCGATCTCGCTGCGGATCGCCAGCATCGCCTCGCAGAACCGATCGAGCTCGGCGAGGTCCTCTGACTCCGTCGGCTCGACCATCAACGTGCCGGCGACCGGGAAGCTCATCGTCGGTGCATGGAAGCCGTAGTCGATGAGCCGCTTGGCGACATCGTCGATGCTCAGCCCGGACGCCTTGGTCAACGGACGCAGGTCGAGGATGCACTCGTGCGCGACCAGTCCGTGGTCGCCGCTGTAGAGCACCGGGAATGCACCCTCGAGGCGCTTCGCGATGTAGTTGGCCGACAGCACCGCGACGGACGTTGCGTCCGTCAGGCCCTTGCCGCCCATCATCGCGATGTAGGCGTACGGGATGGGCAGGATGCCGGCTGACCCGTACGGCGCAGCGCTGATCGCACCGATGCCCTGCCGCTTGCTCTCCACGGGATGCAGAGGGTGGGTCGGCAGGAACGGCACCAGGTGCTCGGCGACCGCGACCGGGCCGACGCCCGGCCCGCCACCCCCATGTGGGATGCAGAACGTCTTGTGCAGGTTGAGGTGGGAGACGTCCCCGCCGAACTCGCCCGGTGCGGCGTGGCCCAGCAGGGCGTTGAGGTTGGCGCCGTCGACGTACACCTGACCGCCGTGGCTGTGCACGATCTCGCAGAGCTCGGTGATGCCGTGCTCGTAGACGCCGTGGGTCGACGGATAGGTCACCATGATGGCGGCGAGATCCGCGGAGTGCTTCTCGCACTGCGCCCGCAGATCGTCGAGGTCGACCTCGCCCCGATCGGTCGACTTCACCAG
>JAWWPE010000442.1:0-6268 GCA_033850895.1 Nocardioidaceae bacterium
AGCGAAAGCCCCGGAGCTTGCTCCGGGGCTTTCGTCATTCCCAGCGGGGTTACTCGGCGGCTTTGGGGGCTTCGCGGTAGGTCGGCAGCGATCCGGCCTCGACCGCCTCGAGCAGCTCGATCGCCGCAGCGGCGGCATTCGCCCGTACGGTCGGCGGATCGCACCACCGTACGGACTTGATCTCGGTGGCCTGCAGCGTCATGTCATCGGTGATCGAGCTGTCGACGACGCCGAGGTCGAACAAGAAGATGCAGGCGTCGTCCCAGCCGCGCCAGGCCGGAAGCCAGTTGACCGTGATCAGGTCGAGCACATCGACCGTGATGCCGAGCTCCTCCTGGAGCTCACGTACGAGTCCGATCGCGGGAGCCTCGCCGACCTCGACGACGCCTCCGGGCAGGTCCCACTCCTGTTTGTAGGTCAGCTCGCACAGCAGCACCCGGCCGCGCTCGTCGCGGAGGAGGCCCTGGCTGATGACGCGCTTGGTCGGTAGGCCGGCGTTGAGGATCGCGATGAACCCGTCGCGGCTGAACGCCGGGGGGTCATCGGCAAGACGGGCCATCAGGACCCGATCGGCGTCACCGCCCGGACCACGCAGGATGCCCTCGCGGCGCAGCCCGGCGATCGATGCGGCCCGGATGTCGGTGGTGCGATCGACAGGTACCCGGGCCTCGATGCGCGTCGCCCCGAGATCGCTGAAGACGTGTTCGATCGCAAGGCCGAGAGCACGGATTGCGACCGACAGGTCGTCTCCGGCGTTCCAGCGGATCGACAGGGTGTGCTTGTCCTCATGCCGCAGCGCGACCGTGCCGACCCGCTCTCCGGCGACCAGGATCGAGAACCCGATGAACTCTTCGGACCCGGAGGTCGGCTCGAGCGTCAGGTCGTCATCGCTCAGCGCCGTCATGCGTTCAGGCTATCGACCACGCGCATCTAGACTGCACGGATGTCGCTCTCTGGACAGTCCATCGCGTCGCTCCTGTCCGATGTCGGGGACGAGACCGGTCTGCTGTGGTCCGCCTGTGTGATCGACGTGGACAGCGGTGAGCGTCTGCTGGAGACGCATCCGGACCGAGTGCTCAAGACGGCCAGCGTCGGCAAGCTGTTCCTCCTGATCGAGGTCGCCAGGCAGGCCGAGGCGGGGATGCTGGCGTACGACGAGCTGATCGACCGGCGCACCGAGGAACCGGTGGCCGACTCCGGCATCTGGCACACGCTCGACGCCGACATGATGACGATCGATGACGCCAGCCGGCTGATCGGAGCGGTCAGCGACAACCTGGCCACGAACGTGCTGATCGGCCGGATCGGCATCGACGCGATCGCCGCCACGACCGAGGCCCTGGGCTACGCCAGCTCGGCCCTGCTCGACCGCATTCGCAACGAGCGCCTTCCCGAGCATCCGCCGACGTTGTCTCGTGGCGCCGCCGGTGAGCTCGCTGACCTGCTGGCCCGTCTTGCCCTCGGGACGGTGGTGTCGCCGGGGGTCAGCGCCCGCGTGCTCGACTGGATCGGCCTCAACACCGACCTCTCGATGGTCGCCGCCGCCTTCGGGCTCGACCCTCTGGCCCACCTCGAGGAGGACCGCGGCATCACGCTTCGCAACAAGACCGGCACGATCTCGACCGCCCGAGCCGACGTCGGTGTCGTCGGGGCCGGGGAACGGCGGCTCGCCTACGCCGTGCTGGCCAACTGGAATGACGAGGCGCCGGACGGGACCCGGGACGCGGTGCTCTCGGCGATGCGTACGCTCGGCGACTGGCTGCGGCTCATACTCGCTCGAGGAACGACGCCAGAATCTGCTGACCGGTGACCAGCGACTCGACCGGCACGCGTTCGTCCACGCCGTGGACCCCGTGCACCTCTCGCCGGCCACTGTCGATGCCGAGCGGGGCGAAGCCGTAGCAGGAGATCCCGATCGAGGAGAACGCCTTGGCGTCGGTGCCGCCACCCATGCAGAACGGCACCACAATGCCCTCGGGATCGTGGTCGAGGATCGCGTCCCGCATCGCCCGGAACCACTCGGTGTCAGGACTCGACTCCACCGACGGCGAGTGCGACACGAACTCGCGGGTCGCGTCTTCGCCGATCAGCTCATCGATCGTGGACTCGAGCTGGTCCTCGTAGCCGGGCGGACAGCGTACGTCGAGCAGGGCTTCGGCCTTGCTGGGTATGACGTTGACCTTGGTGCCCGCAGTGAGGACGGTTGGCGTGGCGGAGGCGCGGACGGTGTGACGGGCAACGTCCCCGGCCGCACCGAGCCGATCGACGGTCCTCGTCACGCCGGCATCGGTGTCGAGCTCGGCTGGAAAGCCGAGCGCCTCGGACACCTGCTCGAGATAGGCCCGGACGGTCGGCGAGAGGTGCACGGGCCACGAGTGCTCCGAGACGCGATGGGTCGCGGCGAGCAGCCGGCGTACGGCGGTGTCGGTGTCAGGTCGCGAGCCGTGTCCGGACCTTCCGGTGCTGGTCAGCCGCATGTGCATGGTGGCTCGCTCGGCCGTGGCGACCGCGTAGAGCCGCCGATCGGCACCGCCGGAGTCGGTGACGATCAGGCCGGCGGCACCGCTCTCGCCGATCGCTGCACGAACCCCGTTGAGCAGATCGGGTCGGTCTCGAACCAACCACCACGCTCCTTGGTCGCCCTGGTCCTCCTCATCCGCGACGAACGCGAGCACCAGGTCCCGTCGAGGACGTATGCCCCGGCGCGCCCAGTCCTGGACGGTCGCCAGCGTCATCGCGGCCATGTCCTTCATGTCGGCGGCGCCTCGTCCCCATACGTAGCCGTCCCGGATCAGGCCGGCGAACGGCGGATCGCTCCAGTCCTCGAGCTCGACCGGTACGACGTCGGTGTGGGCGTGCACCAGCAGGGTCGGGAGTGAGGGGTCCGAGCCCGGGATCCGGACGACCACATTGGCTCGTTCGGGACTCGGCCCGACGATCTCCGGAGCGAGGCCCGCGTCGGTCAGAAGTCCTGCAATGTAGGCCGCGATCTCACCTTCGCCGTTGCTGTCACCCCCGCCGAAGTTGGTCGTGTCGAAGCGGATCAGGCTGGCGCAGAGCTCGGCGACGTCGGGCGCCGCGGACTGATTTACGTATCGGATAACGTGATTAATTGTCTCTCACCCTTGCGTTCCCCCTTGTGATTACCGCAGACTAACGTCAACTCGGGGGAAACCGCGAGATTATGTGGAACGTAAAAGTGTTTTTCTGTTTCGGGGGTGTTTCCACACTGGCCGGACAGTGCAGTCGGATTCACACATCGACCCCGGCAGGCAGCGGGGGTCCGAGAACGAAACGAGGCACCGTGTTCGCATCCATCCGTACGGGTTCAGGAACGTCGAGATTCCGGCGTCTGCTGACCGCACCAGTCGTCTTCGCTGTCGTCAGCGCGATGGGCTTCTCGATCCTCGCCGCGTCGAGCTCGCAGGCAGCCACCACCAACAACTCAAAGGTCCTGAAGGTCTTCCTCGGCCAGGAGATCGATTCGCTCAACCCGTTCATCGCGATCTTCCAGTCCAGCACCGGCGTCGGCGTCGTGCAGTACGAATCGCTTGTCGCGTACGCCGCCAAGGACAACGCCGTGGTGCCGGGCATCGCCAGCAAGTGGACGACGTCGGCCGACGGGCTCACCTGGACGTTCGACATCCCCAAGGGCCGCGTGTGGTCCGACGGCAAGCCACTCACGTCCAAGGACGTCGCGTGGACGTACAACGCGATCATGACCAACAAGAAGCTCCAGGCCGCGAACGGCGGCCTGGTCACGAACATCAAGTCGGTGACCGCGGACGGCGACAACAAGGTCGCGTTCGTGCTCAAGTCGCCGCAGGCCGCCAACCCCGGGGCCGAGATCCCGATCGTTCCCGAGCACGTCTGGGGCAAGCTTCCGAACCCCGACAAGTTCGCCAACGACAAGAACGATGTGGGCTCAGGTCCATTCGTCGTGAAGTCCTACAACCAGGGCCAGTCGGTGCAGATGGTCGCCAACAAGCACTTCTGGCGCGGTGTCCCGAAGGCGTCAGGTCTGACGTTCATCTACTACAAGAACACCGATGCCGCGGTCCAGGCCCTCAAGACCGGTGAGCTCGACGTGGTCAACCGGCTGGAGCCTGCACAGTTCGACGCTCTCAAGGGCCAGAAGCACATCACCACGAATGCCGGCACCGGCCGCCGCTACCAGGCGCTGGCGCTCAACCCGGGGGCGAAGGACGCCACCGGCGCCCCGCTCGGCGACGGCAACCCGGCGCTCAAGGACCCCGTCCTGCGCACCGCGATCTTCCGGGCGATCGACAGCAAGACGCTGCTGGCTAAGGTCATCCAGGGTGAGGGCACGCTCGGCCAGACCGAGGTTCCGCCGGTCTACCCCGCATACTTCGGCATCGATGATGCGGATGCGGCCAAGCACTCCTTCGATCCCGCGGCCGCCAACAAGATGCTGGACGAGGCGGGCTACAAGAAGGGCTCGAACGGCATACGCCTGGACAAGAAGGGCAAGCCGCTCAACCTGCGACTGATGGGACGCACGTCTGACGCAACCCACGCGCAGATGGCCGACTACGTCAAGCCGTGGCTCAAGGCGATCGGGATCGGCGTCAAGACCACCATGACGTCCGACGACCGGGTCAACGTCGACTCCACCGTGGGCAAGTACGACATGTACTTCACCGGCTGGGGCCTCGGACCCGACCCGGACTTCCAGCTCTCCATCAACACCTGCGACTCCTTCCCCAACAAGGACGGCTCCGGAGCGCTCAGCGAGAACAACTGGTGCTCGCCGGAGTTCGACAAGCTGTTCAAGGCGCAGCACACCGAGCTGGACAAGACGAAGCGAGCCGAGCTGGTGAAGCAGGCGTTCGCGACGCTCTACAACGCATCGGTGAGCGACGTGCTCTATTACCGCAAGAACCTCGAGGCGTACCGCTCGGATCGGTGGGGTGGCTTCGCCAAGCAGCCGGCCGGCTCGGGCTCGATCATGGAGCAGAACGGCTACTGGGGCTACTACAGCGCCACGCCGGCCTCTGCCTCGAGTGACAGCGATTCCGGCGGCTTCCCGGCCTGGGCGACGATCCTGATCGTCGTGGTGGTCGTGGGCGCCGTGGGTGGCGTCGTGGTGGCCCGCCGTCGAGGAGCATCCGCGGACGACCGAGAGTAAGGCATGACCGTCACGCTCCAGTCCGCGGAAGCGGTGCCGGATGCCCCCGGGGACGATGAACGTCCCCGGGGTGCGTCCTGGCCCCACTACATCGCCCTCAAGGGCGGGGCCGCGCTGATCAGCCTCGGCATGGTCGTCGTCCTCGGCTACTTCATGTTCCGGATCATGCCCGGTGATCCGACGATCTCGATGACCCGCGGCCGGCGGGTGAGCAGCGAGGAAGTTGCCCAGCTGCGCAAGCAATTCGGTCTCGACAAGCCGTGGTACGGGCAGTTCTTCGACTACGTCCGCGACCTGGTGCATGGCGATCTCGGGACGTCGTACACCTACAACAAGTCGGTGCTCAGCCTGATCGGCGACAAGATCGGGCCGACGCTGCTGCTCACCGGCACGACCGCGGTCATCTCGATCCTGCTCGGGCTCTGGCTGGGGCAGCGAGCCGCGTGGCGACGGGGGAGTGCTTTCGACAAGACGCAGACCGGACTTGCGCTGGTGTTCTGGTCGGTGCCGACGTTCTGGCTCGGCCTGATCCTGCTGCTGGTCTTCGGCGGCTGGTTGCAGTGGTTCCCGACCGGCGGGATGTCGACGGCCGGGAGCGCTGACGGCGGTCTGTCCCATGTCTGGGACGTGACGCGGCACCTCACCCTGCCGGTCGTCACGATGGTCGCGGTCGTCTACGCGCAGTACCTCATGGTCATGCGCGCCTCGCTGCTCGAGGAGATGACGGCGGACTATCTCGTGACGGCACGGGCCAAGGGTCTGCGTGAGGATGACGTACGACGAAAGCACGCCGTCCCCAATGCCCTGCTGCCGACCGTGACCCTGATCTTCTTGACGCTCGGGCTGCTGATCAGCGGTGCAGTGACCGTGGAGACGGTCTTCTCCTGGCCGGGTCTGGGCTATCTCACCTATCAGGCGTTGACCGCACCGGACCTTCCACTGCTGCAGGGCACCTTTGTCGTGTTCTCGGCCCTGGTGATCTTCATGAACTTCATCGCCGATCTGCTCTACCGCGTCCTCGACCCCCGATTGAAGACGTCATGAGCGAGCGTCAGCGTTGGTTCTTGTCGAAGGTGTCGGCATGACCTCTGTGGCTGCGCTTCGCCGGCGGGATCGTCG
>JAWWPE010000459.1:0-7036 GCA_033850895.1 Nocardioidaceae bacterium
TGCAGGTCGGCTACTTCAAGATCAGCGGTGGGAGACGCATCTTCCGCATGACGCCGTTGCACCATCACTTCGAGCTGCTGGGGTGGGAAGAGATCACCATCGTCGTACGTTTCTGGATCATCAGCGGGCTGTGCGTCGCCACCGGACTCGGGATCTTCTACGCCGAGTGGGTCAGCGGAGTATGAGCTCTCCTGACCTCGAAGCCTTGGGTCGGGAGTCGTCGTGGGAGGGCATCCGCGCGCTGGTCACCGGCTTCGGCGTGAGCGGATACGCCGCGGCCGACACGCTGCAACACATGGGCGCCGACGTCACGGCCGTGGACGACTCCGACGACGACGGAATGCGCGAGAAGGCCACCGTCCTCGAGACTCTGGACGTCGACGTGCGACTTGGCAGCGGCTCCACGGACGTGCCGCTCGACGGCTTCGACCTGGTCGTGACATCGCCGGGGTGGTCGCCTTCGACGCCGGTCCTGCTCGCTGCTGCCGAACGCGACCTGCCGGTGTGGGGTGAGGTCGAGCTGGCCTGGCGCCTGCGCGGAGAAGACCCCACGCCGTGGCTCGCGGTGACGGGCACCAACGGCAAGACGACGACCGTCCAGATGCTGGAGTCGATCCTGCGGGCCGAGGGCCTCAACGCGCTCGCGGTCGGCAACGTGGGCACCCCGGTCCTGGAAGCTGTCATGAACCCCGACCGCTTCGACGTGCTGGCGGTGGAGCTCTCGAGCTATCAGCTGCACTGGAGCTCATCGATCTCCGCGGAGGCCAGCGCCGTGCTCAACCTGGCCCCCGATCACCTCGACTGGCACGGCGATCTCGTCTCGTACGCCGCCGACAAGGCCAGGATCTATCACAACGCCCAGCTCGCCTGCGTCTACAACGTGCAGGATCCCGAGACCGAGCGGCTGGTCGAGGAGGCCGAGGTCATCGAGGGCTGCCGCGCCATCGGGTTCACCCTCGGCATACCCGCACCGGGCATGATCGGCCTCGTCGATGACGCGATCGCCGATCGGGCATTCGTGGTGGGCAGAGTCTCCAATTCGGCCGAGCTCGGCACGATCCACGACCTGGCCTCCGACGCCGGCGACCCGGCCGCGCCGCACACCGTCGCCAATGCCCTGGCCGCGGCGGCGTTGGCCCGCGCCCATGGGGTCTCGCCTCGGGCCGTACGCGATGGCCTGCGCAGCTTCACCCCCGACGCTCACCGGATCGCCGACGTCGCTCGCATCAGCGGGATCCGCTATGTCAACGATTCCAAGGCCACCAACACCGCCGCCGCGCTGGCCTCCCTGCAGGCGTTCGAGCACTCGGTATGGATCGCGGGCGGGCTCGCGAAGGGTGCTGACTTCGACGAGCTGGTCACGGCGACCCGTGATCGGCTCCGCGGGGCCGTCCTGATCGGCACCGACCGTGACGTCATCGCGGACGCGCTCAGGCGACACGCGCCGGATGTCCCCGTGGTGGAGGTCGACGCCGGGGACACTGATCTCATGGATCGCGTCGTCGAGGCCGCGACATCGCTAGCCCGTGAGGGCGACACGGTGCTCCTGGCACCTGGCTGCGCATCCATGGACCAGTTCCGCAACTACGGCGACCGCGGCGACTCCTTCGTCGCAGCCGTCCATCGGTTGCGCAACCGGGCCTGAACCACTCGTACTCCCCGACGAGTGGCCGTGATGCGAGAGGAAGACCCGGCCCCGTGAGCACCGCAGCCGCCCGCCGCCGCCCCGCCTTCATCGATGCCGCCCGCGAGATGCTGGAGCGTCCGCTCGCGTCGTACCAGCTCGTGCTCGGATCCACAGCTCTGCTGCTCGGTCTCGGCCTGATCATGGTGCTGAGTGCCAGCTCGATCTACGCCCTCACGACGTATGGCAGCTCCTTTGCGATCATCGAGCGTCAGCTGGTGTTCGCGATCGTCGGGCTCGGCCTCATGTATGTCGCCGCGCGAATCCCGCTCAGCTTCCTGCGTCGGCTGATCCTGCCGATGCTGATCGGCTCTGTCGTGCTGATCCTGGCCACGTTCATCCCCGGCGTCGGCATCACCGTCAACGGCAACCGCAACTGGCTGCCGCTCGTCGCAGGCTTCCGCCTCCAGCCGTCAGAGTTCGTCAAGCTGGCCCTCGTGCTGTGGATCGCCGACCTCTACGCCAGACGTCAGAAGCGGCTCGCGGTCCCACGCCTGGTGCTGACCCCGATGGTCCCGGTCGCTGGACTAGTCGCGCTGCTCGTCGTGTTCCAGCACGACCTCGGCACCGCATTGGTGCTGTTCGCGCTGATCATGGGCATGCTCTGGGTCGCCGGCCTGCCGGCCAAGCAGATGAGCGCCATGCTGGCTGGGCTGTTCGCGCTGCTGCTGGTCGCCGTGGTCACGTCACCGGACCGCATCGCGCGGCTGCTCAACTTCACCGATCCAAATGCCGACCCCGAGGGCACCGGCATGCAGTCGATCCACAGCAGCATGGCGCTCGCCCGCGGCGGTTTCTGGGGCGTGGGGCTGGGTGGCAGCCGGCAGAAGTGGGGCTCCCTGCCGGAGGCGCACACCGACTTCATCCTGGCGGTCATCGGCGAGGAGCTCGGACTGCTCGGCACGCTGGTCGTGCTGGTGCTGTTCATCCTGCTCGCCGTCGCCGGCATCCGCATCGCCACCCGCACACGCGATCCGTTCGTGCACTACGTCGCCGCTGGCCTGACGATCTGGATCGCCGTGCAGGCAGTGATCAACATCGGAATGGTGCTCGGGCTGCTGCCGGTCATCGGCATACCCTTGCCACTGATTTCGTATGGTGGCTCGAGCCTGCTCGTGACATTGGTCGCGATGGGCATTCTGATTAACTGTGCCAAGACCGAACCCGGTGCTCGACGCGCCCTTGCCGCCGGCCGCGCCAACCGCGCACGGGGCAACGTGTCACGGAGGAGATGAACGCGTGCGCGTGCTGCTAGCCGGTGGTGGGACCGCCGGGCACACCTCGCCGCTGCTGGCCACTGCCGCTGTTCTGCGCGAGGCGGACATCGACATCACCTGCCTCGGCACACCTCGCGGCCTCGAGGTGACCCTCATCCCGCAGGCGGGCTACGATCTCGAGCTGGTGCCGCCCGTGCCACTTCCGCGGCGTCCCGGCAAGGACCTCGCACTGATGCCGGCGAAGCTGCGCGGTGCGGTCAAGGCGACCGCCGAGATCGTCGATCGGATCAAGCCCGACGTCATTGTCGGATTCGGTGGGTACGTCTCGGTGCCGGCCTATCTGATCGCCCGACGACGTGGCATCCCGCTGGTCGTGCACGAGGGCAATGCCATCCCGGGCGTCGCCAACAAGCTGGGCGCACGGTTCACCGAGCACGTCGCTACCAGCTTCCCCGACACCGACCTGCCGCACGCCACCTACATCGGCCTGCCGATCCGTCGCGAGATCTCCGGTCTCGACCGGGTGGCCACGCGCGCGGAGGGGCGCGCCCATTTCGGCCTCGACGCTGACCGGCCAACCCTCCTGGTGACCGGGGGTTCGCAGGGAGCCAGGCGAATCAATGTCGCCGTGTCGGCTGCGGCTCGCGACCTCGCTGATGCGGGAGTCCAGGTGCTGCATGCAGCCGGGCGCCCGGAAGAGGTGGTCATCTCGCCGCGTGAGGATGATCCACCGTATGTCGTCCTGCCGTTCATCGACCGGATGGACCTCGCCTACGCCGCCGCCGATCTCATCGTGTGCCGGGCCGGTGCCAACACCGTCACCGAGGTGGCCGCGGTCGGACTGCCGGCGGCGTTCGTGCCGTTGCCGATCGGCAACGGTGAACAGGCCCACAATGCCCATCCGGTCGTCCAGGCCGGTGGCGCCCTGCTGATCGATGACGCAGCCCTCACCCCGGCGTGGATCGACAATGTCGTCATACCGCTGGTGTCCCATCCCGGACGGCTCGCGGCGATGTCGACGGCTGCCTCCGGCATCGTTCCGCGTGACGCCGACCAGCGTCTCGCGGCGATGATCCGCCAGGCGGCCCGGTGAAGATCGACGTACCCACCGACATCCCGGCAGCAGATCAGCTTGGTCGCGTCTTCTTCATCGGGATCGGCGGCGCCGGACTCTCGGCGATCGCCCGGCTGATGGCGCAGCAGGGCATCACGGTCAGCGGCAGCGATACCAACGACTCGGCCGTGCTGGCCGCCCTGCGGTCCGAAGGCATCCCGTGTCACATCGGACACGACGCAGACCACCTCGCTGATGTCGACACGGTCATTGCGTCGACCGCCGTCCGCGAGAACAACGTCGAGATCGTCGAGGCGCAGCGCCGTGGGTTGCGACTCTGGCCACGCTCTGCCGGGTTGCGATCGGTCATGGTGGGTCGCCGTACGATCGGCGTCGCCGGCACCCACGGGAAGACCACCACCACCGCCATGTTGACCTGCGCGTTGATCGCCTCGGGGGCTGAGCCGTCGTACGCCATCGGTGCCGAGGTGGCGAGCCTGGGAGCCAATGCTCGGCTCGGCAGCGGTGATCTGCTGATTGCCGAAGCCGATGAGAGCGACGGCGCGTTCCTCGTCTATCACCCCGACGGCGCGATCGTGACCAACGTCGACGCCGACCACCTGGACAACTACGGCACGGTCGAGGCGTACGCCGCCGCGTTCGACACCTTCATCGGCACCGTCGGATCGTTCGTGGTCCTGAACGCCGACGATCCAGGCGCCCGCGCGTTGGCCGGGCCGGCCCGCGCCCGCGGGCTCCACGTCGTGCTCGCCGGCTTCGCCGAGGACGCCGATCTGCGGGCCGATCAGCTGGTGATCGGTGGCACGTCGACGACGTTCACAGCGTCACGTGACGGGGTCGAGCTGGGGCTCGTACGTCTCGCCGTGCCCGGCGCCCACTATGCGGTCGACGCCACTCTCGCGCTGGCCGCCGGGCTCCAGCTCGGCCAGGACTTCACCGCGCTGACCGCGGGCCTTGCTTCATACACCGGGGCTCAACGCCGGATGCAGCTGCTCGGCGAAGCTGGCGGAGTGCGCGTCTACGACTCGTACGCCCACCACCCGACCGAGATCAGTGCAGACCTGGCGGCGGCGCGGGCGATCGCCGGGGGAGACCGCCTGGTCGTGGCCTATCAGCCGCACCTCGTCAGCCGCACGCGCCTGTACGGCGCCGAAATGGGGCAGGCTCTGTCGGCTGCCGACCGGGTCGTGGTTGCCGACATCTATCTCGCCCGCGAGGATGCCGATCCCGCGGTGACCGCACACCTGATCGTGGACGCGGTCGACGGTCCGCACGCGACCGCCGGTGGGCCGGTTGCCGGGCTCGCGGAGGTCCTGCTGCCCGAGCTGCGTCCCGGTGACCTCTTGTTGACCCTCGGTGCCGGCGACATCACGACGGTCGGCCCACTCGTGCTCGCCGCTCTCGAGGGGCGGGCATGACCGAGCCACGGTTTGCCGCCCGGCGCCGCACTGTGTTGTTTCGCCGTTGGCGACGCACCGTGGCGATCGCGGGCGGCATCCTGGTCGTGGGCGTGCTCGCCTGGTTGGTCTGGTTCTCGAGCTTCTTCGCGGTCCGCACCGTTGCGGTCGACGGTGAGACGACCCTCAAGCAGTCGCAGATCCTGGCTGCTGCCGACGTCCGCGCGGGTCAGCCCCTGGCTCGGGTCGACACCGCAGCCATCGAGGCCCGGGTCGCGTCGATGAGCCGGATCCAGGACGTGTTCGTCTCCCGGTCCTGGCCGCACACGATCCGGATCAAGGTCGTCGAGCGCAAGGCCATCGCGTATGCCACGATCGACGGCGAGATACGGGCCGTCGATCGGTACGGGATCGACTTCCGTACGTACTCCAAACCTCCGAAGGGGCTGCTGGAAGTGCGGGTCAACGTCTTCGATGCGAGGCGACGCCAGCAGACCCTCGCGGCGGTCGCCGCCGTCGTCAACCTGATCGACACCAAGGACCGTGGACTGCGCAACCACGTCCAGAACATCTCGGCGGGGAGCCGCGACTCCATCGTGCTCAACCTCACGAGGGGCCGGACGGTCACCTGGGGGAGCGGCGCCAATCTGACCCGAAAGCTCAGCGTGCTCAAGTCCTTGCTCGGGATCAAGGCCCGCGTGTACGACGTCAGCGCCCCGGATCAGCCGACGACCAGAAAATGACAGTCACCGGCCGATAAGCGCGGCGTGTCGCGCATGGAGGAGCAGTGATCCCCCGTACCGTTCACGAAGAGGCAGGTTGACATAACTATAAACCTCCACCTCAGGGTTAGAGTTTCGATCCCCCGGAAGGACAACACGATGGCGGTACAAAATTACCTCGCGGTGATCAAGGTCGTCGGCATCGGCGGAGGCGGCGTCAACGCCGTCAACCGGATGATCGAGATCGGCCTCAAGGGCGTGGAGTTCATCGCGATCAACACCGACGCACAGGCGTTGCTGATGAGCGATGCCGACGTCAAGCTCGATGTCGGGCGCGACTCGACTCGCGGCCTCGGCGCCGGCGCCAACCCCGAGATCGGCAAGCGGGCAGCCGAGGACCACGCCGAAGAAATCGAGGCGGCCATCAAGGGCGCCGACATGGTGTTCGTGACGGCCGGCGAGGGCGGTGGCACGGGCACCGGTGGTGCACCGGTGGTGGCTCGCATCGCCCGCTCGCTCGGAGCGCTGACCATCGGCGTCGTGACGCGTCCGTTCAAGTTCGAGGGCCGCAGCCGTTCTGGGCAGGCCGACATCGGCATCCAGGCGCTGCGCGACGAGGTCGACACCCTGATCGTGATCCCCAACGACCGGTTGCTCTCGATCAGCGATCCCAACGTCAGCCTGCTCGACTCGTTCCGTCAGGCCGACCAGGTGCTGCACCAGGGCGTCTCGGGCATCACCGACCTGATCACGACTCCCGGCCTGATCAACCTCGACTTCGCGGACGTCAAGTCCGTCATGTCCGACGCGGGTTCCGCCCTGATGGGCATCGGCTCGGCGCGTGGAGAGCACCGCGCCGCGGTCGCCGCCGAGAGCGCCGTCTCGAGCCCGCTGCTGGAGGCATCGATCGAGGGCGCTCGCGGTGTGCTGCTCTCGATCGC
>JAWWPE010000069.1:0-5246 GCA_033850895.1 Nocardioidaceae bacterium
TCTCCGTCGGTCCGGAGCACGCGGGCGTGGACGTCGGTGACGAGGCCGCCCTTGGTGCCGAGATCGGACAGCACGAAGCGGGCGGCGTAGTACGGCGGGTTGTCGATCGGCACGAGTGCCTTGTTCGGGCCCGAGCCGCCGGCGAAGAACACGTCGTATTCATCAGCGCCGCGGCCGAAGTCCTCGTCGACCCCGCTCTCGGCGAAGGTGTTGAACCGCTGGACGGTGGATTCGAGGTCGGTCAGGCCGAGCTGTCCGGCGAGCTCGCCGAGGCTGTCGGCGCGGACCCAGGTGCCCGCCGCGAGGTGCTCCGCGGGGTCGCCCTCGGGCATCGCGATCGCCGGCAGCCGCCCGCCTTCGCGTGAGTCGAAGACCAGGTACGACGGGAGCCGACCCGGCGCGCCCGCCATCTCGCTGCCGAACCGGTCATAGGGGAGGCACTCGTTGGCGTACCGTCGGCCGTCGGCATCGACCATGACTCCGCTGCGGAAGCCCAGCGTGAACGACCCGCCGCCGCCGGGCTGTTCCAGGCCGGGGCAGAGCCAGCCGTGCTCCATGTGGTCGACCGCTGCACCGAGGCCGACACCGGCCTCGATGAGCTCGCCGGCGTTCGTGCCGCTCGGCGCCATCGTCCAGTCCGCGCCACCGGGTACGCCGTGCTGCTCGCGCAGGGTTGGGTTGCCCTCGAATCCACCGGCCGCCACGATGACCCCACGTTCGCCGCGGATCGTTGTCGGGCCGTCCGGCGTTGTCACCTCGACCCCGACGACGCATCCGTCCTCGACGACGTAGTCGGTCACGTGGTGCTCGGTCAGCACGGTGCCGCCTTCGCGGAGGAACGCGTTGAGGGTGCGGGCGATCAGCGCCTGGCCGCCGCTGAGGGTCCGGCGTCCACCCTCCCCGACACGGTCGCGCTCGACCGGCGGTCTGACGAGCGCCCCCACCTCTTCGGGCAGCTCATCGCGGCGGATGTTGACCGGCTGGATCGACCGGCCCATCGTCACCCGGCCGGGGGCGTCGAAGTATTCGGGGAACGGCAGCCACTCGAAGGCGAATGCGTCGTCGGCCTCGAGCTCGGCCACCAGGCACGGCGACTCGGCGAGGAAGGCCTCGATGCCGGCCGACAACGGCTGGGGGAGCAGCGCACCGAGATAGGCACGGGCAGACTCGGTCGAGTCGTCGATGCCTGCGCGTTGTTGCACCGCGGTGCCGGGCAGCCAGCAGGCGCCACCGGAGTAGGCCGAGGTGCCGCCGAGCAGCTTCGTACGCTCCAGCACCACCGTGCTGAGGCCGGCCTTCTGCGCGAGATATGCCCCCATCAGGGCGCCGCCGCCGGACCCGATCACCACCACGTCATGTGCCATGACGCCATGCTAGTCTGCGAAACTAGAACGTGTTCCACTTTCTTTTGGGGACCAACGCTTCAGACGCTTCCGACGAGAAGGAAACCTCATGACCGTCTTCGGCACGAACATCCTCGAGGGCAAAGTCGCCTACGTCGCGGGCGGCACGCGCGGCTTCAACCTCGCGATCGCCAAGCGGTACGCCGAGCAGGGCGCCAAGGTCGTGGTCATGAGTCGCGACGTGGAACGATGCGCGTCCTCGGCGAAGGAGATCACCGACGCGGGCGGCGAGGCCCTGGGCCTCCCGGCCGACGTACGTGACTACGACCGCATCGCCGAGACGATGAAGGAGACCGCCGACACCTTCGGCGGGATCGACATCGTGATCGCCGGTCAGGCCGGAAACTTCTACGCGCCCGCTCTCGGGATGTCGGCCAATGGCTTCAAGTCGATCGTCGACATCGACCTCCTGGGCACGTTCAACCTCTTCCGGGCGAGCTTCGAGTACTTGCGACCTGGTTCCTCGCTGATTGCGATCACGGCGCCGGAGGCGGTGAAGCCGCTCCCGTTCCAGACCCATGTGTGTGCTTCCAAGGCTGCGGTCAACATGCTGTGCAAGTGCCTCGCGATCGAGTGGGGTCCCGCCAACATTCGCGTCAACGGGCTCAGCCCCGGCCCGATCGAGGACACCTGGGGGATGGACAACGTCATCGCGGCGGACCCGGCCATCAAGGACCGGATCACCGAGGGGGTGCCGCTCAAGCGCTGGGGGACCCACGCCGACATCGCCGACGCAGCGCTGTTCCTGGCTTCGGACGCGTCGTCGTACGTCACCGGCACGATCCTGGATGTCGACGGCGGTGTGACGATCAAGTCGACAGGTCCTGACGACGGCAGCGCGATCGACTTCAAGGACAATCCCCGCTTCAAGGGACCAGGCAAGGGAGCACGCTAGACATGACGATCGACGCCGACACCTACCGCGGACCGCACTCGGGGCAGATGCTGCTCCACTCGCTCAAGCGTCACCGCAATGCCGAGGTGCTGCAGCTGGGTGACAAGACGATCACCGGCCAGGAGATGGCCGACCAGATGAGCCGCTACGTACGCGCGCTCGAGGACCTGGGCGCCGGCACCGGCACGGCGGTCGGCCTGCTCGCCGCCAACCGCCCCGAGGTGTTGTTCCTGATCGGTGCGGGTCAGACCCAGGGCTACCGGCGTACGGCGTTGCACCCGCTCGGGTCGCTCGACGATCACGCGTACGTGCTCGAGGACGCCGGTGTGACCGCACTGATCGTCGACAACATCCCGAAGTTCCTGGAGCGTGCGGAGGCGTTGCGCGAGAAGGTCCCCGGACTTGACACCATCATCACGATCGATGACCTCGCCGCGAAGGCAGCGACCTACGATGCCGAGCCGTTGGTGGCCAAGGACCTCGCTGCCGACCACGTCGTCGGCATCACCTACACCGGCGGCACGACTGGCAAGCCCAAGGGCGTCATGGGGACGGCCGGGAGCATCGCCACGATGACCAGCATCCAGCTCGCCGAGTGGGAATGGCCGGAAGCGCCGACGTTCCTGCTGTGCACGCCGCTCTCGCATGCCGGTGCCGCATTCTTCGCGCCGACCGTCGCCAAGGGTGGCCGACTTGTCGTGCTGCCGGGCTTCGACCCGGAGACCGTGCTGCGGACGATAGAAGAGGAGAAGATCACCGCGACGATGCTCGTGCCGAGCATGTTGTACGCCTTGATGGATCACCCCGACTCCAAGACCCGCGACCTCTCCAGCCTGGAGACGATCTACTACGGTGCCTCGCCGATCAACCCCGTACGCCTGGCCGAGGCGATCGAACGCTTCGGGCTGATCTTCGCCCAGTACTTCGGCCAGTCCGAAGCGCCGATGGTCATCTCCTATCTCGCGAAGGCGGACCACACCCCCGAGCGGCTGGCCAGCTGCGGACGCCCCAGCGCATACCTGCGTACGGCCTTGCTCGGCGAGGACGGCGAACCGGTCAAACAGGGTGAGCCGGGTGAGATCTGTGTCGCCGGACCGCTGCTCGCCGCGGGCTATTGGAACAAGCCCGAGGAGACCGCCGAGGCGTTCCACGACGGATGGCTGCACACCGGCGACGTGGCGCGTGAGGACGAGGATGGCTTCTGGTACATCGTCGACCGCACCAAGGACATGATCGTGACCGGCGGGTTCAACGTCTTCCCCCGCGAAGTCGAGGACGTCGTCGCCGAGCATCCCGCGGTCGCTCAGGTGGGTGTGATCGGCATTCCGGACGAGAAGTTCGGCGAGGCGGTCACGGCCGTCGTGGTGCTGCGCCCGGATACGGCCACGGACGAGGAGTCGATTGCCAAGCTGACGTCGGAGATCCAGGCGTCGGTCAAGGACCGCAAGGGTTCGGTGCAGTCACCCAAGCAGGTCATCGTCGTCGACTCACTGCCTCTGACCGCACTCGGGAAGCCCGACAAGAAGGCCCTCCGAGCGCAGTTCTGGGACGGCGACCGCAGCGTCGGCTGAACCACGGACGCGAGGTGCATGGAGGTCTAGGGTGCCTGCATGCAGCAGTTTCTGTACGCCCTCGGTCTGATCCTCTTCCTGCTCGGCCTGCTCACCGGAATTGCGATTCCGGCGTTGAAGAACCCCCGGATGGGCGTCGCCGGCCACATGGTCGGCATGACGAATGGGCCGTTCCTCATCGTGGTCGGCCTGCTGTGGCCGCAGCTCGACCTGTCGCACACGTGGCAGGTCGTGACGATCTGGCTGCTCGCGTACGGCAGCCTGGCGAACTGGCTCGCAATGCAGCTCGGCGCGATGTGGGGTGCAGGCCGCAAGTTCGCGCCCGGAGCGGCCGGTGACCATCGCGCATCGGCGACCAAGGAACGTACGGTCGACCTCCTGCTTGCCACCCTGGCGCCGGTCATGATCGCGGCGACCCTGCTCCTACTCGTCGGTGTCCTGCGCTGATCCCAGCCGGCGCTGGCGTTCGACCGTGGTGGCTTGGAACGCTCAGCCAAAGCCTAGGTGCGACCATGCCGCTATGCAGATCACGCCTCACAACCCGCCAGGGGTCTTTCCCGCATACCGCAACTACGCGCACGCAGTCGAAGTGCCTGCGGGTGCGCGCACGGTTTACATCAGCGGTATCAACGGATTTGAAGCTGACGGGCAGACCATGCCGCCGGCCTTCGCCAGCCAGGCCGCGCTCGTGTGGAGTCACCTCGAAGAGATACGCGGATCTGCCGGCATGAACTATGCCGACTTGGTATCGCTGCGGTTCTTCCTCGCCTCGGCCGCGGACGACCCTTCGAATGTCGAGATTTTGAGCACCCACCTCGGCGACCACCTGGCGGCCCGAACGGTTGTCGTACAACAGCTGTTGGAGCCCAATTGGCTCGTCGAGGTCGAAGCCATCGCCGCGAAGGTTGATTGACGCCGAAGGCGGTCAAGACGAGTCGCGCAGTACGAGGACAGCTATCGCCTCTGCATTCTCCGCAGCCCGGCGGGGCCTCATCGTCGGCCTGGCCTAGAGATCGGCCGACTACGAGTCCACGTGCACCGGCACCGTGTCGTCCCACGGCTGTCTCGTCACCATGTCGGCGACGTCGACGTGGCCGCGCTCGAACTCCCCGGTGGCGGCGTCGACGAGGCGGTACTGCTGCGTCTGCCGGTGGATGGGCTGGGCGTCGATCAGCACGATGCGGACCTCGCCCGGCTCGAACTGGCAGCGCTTCTGCAGGGCGGCGATCAGCTGCTCGTTGTGCAGGTGACCGTCGCCGAAGTTCCAGCCGAGCGCCGTGCTGCAGATCCTCTCCCCGTCGATCAGGATGTACTCGGACTCGTCGGTCCCGGCCATTGCCCGGTGCGCGAGGGTGAACATCGCCCGGCCGTGGCTGT
>JAWWPE010000079.1:0-3090 GCA_033850895.1 Nocardioidaceae bacterium
GAATCACCACTTCAAACTTCGGTCACACGGCGGGCAGGCGGCGAGCGGGGCTTCACCCTGATCGAGCTCCTGGTCGTCATCCTGATCATCGGCATCCTCGCCGCGATCGCACTACCGGCCTTCCTCGGCCAGCGCGCGAAGGCCAAGGACGCCGACGCCAAGTCCGACGCCCGCAACCTCGTGTCCGAGATCGAGGCCTGCTGGCGCAGTGACTTCGGCTTCAACGGTTGCGCCACGCGACTGACGACCCTGACCACCGGCCTCACGATCGGCTCCGGCCGGGGCGAGGTCTACGTGCCGTCCGCGACGCACGACGGCTACGAGATCACGGCGACGTCGCAGACGGGCAGCACCTTCACCATCGTCCACAACGTCGGCGGCGTCTTTGACCGCCAGTGCGCGCCGGCCGGCGCGGGCGGCTGCAAGGACGACGGGCACTGGTAGGCACGTGACGCGCTCCTTAAACCTTCGTCCAAAGCAGTCAA
Source organism: Nocardioidaceae bacterium (assembly GCA_033850895.1). Lineage (GTDB taxonomy): Bacteria > Actinomycetota > Actinomycetes > Propionibacteriales > Nocardioidaceae > Aeromicrobium. The sequence goes on from JAWWPE010000079.1 coordinate 486, forward strand.
GCTCTGCGGCAGACAGGCCGACAACTTCTCTCGTGAGTGGGCATCGCACCAGGGGCAGGCGGCTACGCGGAGAAGCGGGCTTCGGGCTCATCGAGGTCATGGTCACGGCGGTCGTCGTCGTGCTCGTCGCGACGGCCACGGTCTCCTCGATCGGCGGATCGCAGCTCGCCGCCAGCCGCAACCAGTCGCGCGCCGCGACGGCGCAGCTCGCCGAGCAGGACCAGGAGCGCATGCGCGCGATCCGCACCTCCGACCTCGCGAACTTCACCGACTCCCATTCTCAGACGCTCGGAGGGATCACCTACAAGGTCGATTCCTCCACGAAGTTCGTCACCGACACGGGTGCGGCGACCATCAGCTGCACGAGCACGGGCTCGGCGACGCAGTACCTCCAGCTGACCACGACGGTCACGCCGCCCCCCGGGCGCCGCATGACGCCGCTGACGGTCAACAGCATCGAGGCGCTGCCCGTCTCCCAGTTCTCACCGACCTCGGGCGCCCTGTCGCAGCTCGTCCTCAAGGCCGACGGCGTCACGCCGCAGGCCGCGGGCATCCCGGTCACGCTCGCGGGTCCGCAGAACCGCTCGGGCTTCACCAACGCCGCCGGCTGCGCCGTGTTCACCTTCGTCACGCCGGGCTCCTACAAGGTCACCGTCGGCCCGTACCAGCCCGTCGCGGGTGCCCCGGGCTTCGTCGACAAGGGCGGCAACGAGTCGTCAGTGACCACCACGTCGATCAACGTCACCCCGGCGACGATCACGACCGCTCCCACCGACATCTACGATCAGGGCCGCTACATCAACATCCTCACGGACACCCTGCGCAACGACGGCAAGGGCAGCGACACCTTCCAGTGGACCGACGGCGTTTCGGTGAGCAACTCGGGCATCCCGACCAGCGGCGTCCAGATCACCAACGCGACGCCCGACACCGTGTTCCCGTTCACGACGCCCGTGTACACGTATGCCGGCACCTGCAAGGCCAGCGACCCGTTGAAGTGGGGCCCGGCCAACTACTACACACTGCACAGCGGCTACGGCCCGACCACGCCCTCGCCGGCGACCGGCCCGTTCACCGTGACCGTGCGCTTGCCGCCGATCTTGTCGCAGTTCATCTTCAACAACGGACCCAGCAGCAAGGTCGCGAAGGTCTACCAGACCGACTCGGAGTGCGCACCGACCGCGCCGCCGGCCCCTGCTCCAGAGCCCATCTACACGACGACGGTGAACTCCGACGGGACGCTCGCCCGCGCAACGTACCCGCTCGGCACCTACAAGATCTGCGTGCAAGCAGTCTTCTCAGGCACGACGCGGTCGCTGACCGTCAACAACGTCGCCAACACGACGTGGGGCGGTGTCGGGACCAGCGCTGCACCCGCAGGGGGCACACAGACCCTTTCCAACACGAGTCCGGCGGGTTCATGTCCGGCCTACTAGCCCGCCGCCGCGCGTCCGCACAGGACGGCTTCACGCTCATCGAGCTGATCGTCGCCATGACGATCGGCATGGTGATCCTCGGGTCGGCGACGATGATCACGATCGGCGCCGCGCGCCACAACACCGAGGTGGCCAGCCGGACCGACGCGACGCAGCGCGCCCGCCTGGCGACCGACCGCATGCAGCGCCTGCTGCGCTCGGAGGTCTGCGTGTTCTCGAGTGCCGACAACACCGTCAAGAGCTGGCCGATGACGCTCGCCAAGCCCGACCAGGTGGTCTTCTACGCCGACCTCTCCGGCGGCACGACGACCTATCAGCACACGCTCACCTACGACGCGACGGCCAAGACGCTCACCGACAAGGCCCAGCAGGTCACGGCGACCAACCCGATCGCCCTCGCGCCGGCCAGCCGCACCGAGATCCTCGCCACCGGCGTCAACCGCAACACCACCGGGGCCAATCCGACCGGCGCGATCTTCCGCTTCTACGGCTACCCGCAGACGACCACGGGGATCCTGCAGCCGAACCTGGAGCTCGTCCCGCCCACGCTCGGCCTGAGCGCGACCGACCTGAAGAGGATCGCCCGCGTCGACCTCGACTTCCTCGCCGTCGGCAACACCAAGCTGACGACGAACATCGTGTCCGAGGGCACCGACCAGATCTTCGTGCGCATCGCCAACCCGAACGGCATCTCCGACGGCTCGCCCCGCAATCCCTACGACCCGGTATGCGCATGACGCTTCGACATCACCTCCGCTCCCGTCTGGCCGAGGAGGGGGGCTTCACCCTCGCCGTCGCCATGGGGATCATGATGATCGCCAGCATCATCTCGATCGCCGCGTTCGAGGCCTCGCGCGGGGACATCCTGCCGTCCAAACAGGACCACGACCGCCGCGTCGCCTACACGGCGGCGGAGTCGGGCATCTCCTGGTACCAGAACAAGCTGGCCGGCGATCCCGACCTGTGGCGCAAGTGCGACTCGAACTCGAGTTCCACGAACCCGATCAACCAGCCCAACGTGACGGCGGCGCAGCGCACGTGGAAGTCCGTGTCGGGCAGCGGCACGTGCATCGCGGACTTCTCGATCTGCCTTCTGCCGATCACGTCTACCTGCAGCTCGAGCGATCGATACTCGATGCTCAGCTCGTCCGAGGGAACGTTCCGCATCC
>JAWWPE010000124.1:0-2784 GCA_033850895.1 Nocardioidaceae bacterium
CGAGCACCGACCGGGTCAAGGTGCGATGCGCGGCCACCACCGCGGCAATGGCTCCTCCGGCGAACGCGGCGAGCGCTGCCCACAGGGTGCCGCGGGTCATGACCACCGGCGTGCCCCCGACCATCACGTGTGCGGCAAGCAGATGGGCGATCAACAAGGCCAAGGCGATGCCCATCGGGACGGCCAACGCCAGCAGGGTCAGCGGCTCGCCGAGACCGAACCGTACGGTCGAGCCGGCCCTGCGCCCTCGCAACTTGGACAAGGCGATCTCGTTGCCACGTGCAGCCACGGCGTCGGCGATCACCTGGAACAGCACCAGCCAGGCGAGCAGCCCCAACTGCAACGTGACCAGCAACGTCCCGGTGTCCACCAGCGAACGCTGATGCTGGGCGGCCGCGAGCACCTTCGCCAGACCCGTGCTGACCTGGATCGTGGCGAGCGGGCTGTACTTCAGCTGCAGGTTGGCGACGTCGCTCTTCAGCGCGGTGAGGTCAGCCAGTCGGATCTGGTCCGCATCCAGCGGGTAGTCCACGTCGATCTCGAACGGATACTCGGGATTGGCCACGACGCCCGGAAAGGTGGCCTCGTCGACGAAGACGCTGTCCACGGTGTCCAGCCCCGTGCCCGTGCTGTGGGCGTCGAAGTAGTCGCGGCCGAACCAATACGGCTCGCCGGCGTCCTTCGGGAGATACGTCCCCACGACCTTCAGCCGCAGTGGATCGGAGGACGACCTGTCGCCGCTGAAATTCTTGAGATCGGGGAACGTCAGGGGCGCACCGAGCTTGAAGCCGTAGGCCCCGGCCGAGACCGTCCGCTCACTGACCAGTGCCTGACCGGCACGGTCCGGGCAGCGGCCGCTGACGATCACCAGATGTCGGCACTGACCCTGCCGCCAGGCCAGGTGCGTGGCGGCAGCGCCCGACACGCCGTCCGCCGCAGCCGAGACCCTCACCCCTACCGAACGCCCCTTGTCCGGTGTGAAGACGCTCTCGATCGAGCGCGGGTAACCCCGGACGCCGCCGTCGGCGGGGATCTGGCTCCGGATTCCGGCAATGACGTCGGCGTACGCTTCGACGTTGTTGGTCGAGAAGTGCAGGCCGGTCGATGAGCCCGAGCTGGTGAGCTGATCGTGCAGCGTGGATTCCGCCGCAGCCCGTGCGTACAGCGGCCCCAGTGCCGCGGCGGTCGTGCTGACGATCGCCACAACAAGGATCGCCAGCGTCAGCCCGCGCCGCCACCACAGCCCCCGCAGGGCCAGCACGACACCGATCACCCAGACATCAAAGCACTCCTCCGACCTCCGACACAGGCGTGGAACTACCTCAGTGACGCCGAACCGCATGACGCCGTATGAACGAACACTGACGAAGCCGGCCGGCGGACTGAGCAGGTTTGAGCCACCGAATTCGGGGTAAAGGTTGCCGGATCAAAATCGTTGATGGATCTCGGGACCATCGAGTCGAAACGCCTTGAGGAGGACCGGGATGTCCAATCACGCCGTCGGCCATCCCGCCGATCCCGTCAGGGGTCACCCGGAGGCCGCGGACCAGAGCCCGGCGCCACCTCCGACCCCAGCACACAGGCCCACCGTGCTGAACGGTCGCTACGAGCTGGGCGAAGTCGTCGGTTCCGGTGGAATGGGCGCGGTCTACAGGGCCACGGACACCCGCCTCGGCCGCACGGTCGCCGTCAAGATCCTTCGCGGTGGCCCGCTCGCCGATGACCACGCCCGTGCCCGCATGCGCACCGAGGCCAATATGGCCGCGTCAGTCACCCATCCCGGCGTCGCTCAGGTCTATGACTTCGACGAGGGCATGACGTCGCCCAGCGACTTCACGTTCATCGTGATGCAGTACGTCGAAGGTCACACCCTGGCCCAGCTGTTGCGGGAGCAGGGTCCGATGGCACCGGAACAGGTGATGTCGGTCCTCGTGCAGGTCGCAGAAGGTCTGCAGGCCGCCCACGAAGCCGGGATCGTGCATCGCGACCTCAAGCCCGCCAACATCATGCTCACCCCGGCGGGCCGGACGGTACTCGTCGATTTCGGCATCGCCCGCTCGGCCACGAGTGAGCCCCTCACCCTTACCGGATCGCTGGTCGGCACGGCCGACTACCTGAGTCCGGAGCAGGCAGCAGGACACATCAGCACCCCCGCGTCGGACCTCTACTCTCTCGGAGTCGTCGCCTACCAGTGCCTGACGGGGACGTCGCCGTTCCGGCGAGAATCACACGTTGCCACGGCGCTGGCGCACCTCAACGACGAGCTCCCAGCACTCGGTCCGAATGTGCCGTCCGACGTGGCGCAGCTGATCACCTCGCTCACGGCCAAGAATCCGTCCGAGCGGCCCACCAGCGCCGCGGCGGTCGCGCTCCAGGCGGCGGCCATCGGCGCCGCAGTGAAGATCGATCTGCCGACAACGTTCGAGATGCCACTCCCGGACAACCCTCACGTCCCGCCCCTCGACGCAACGACGCACGTCGTATCCGCACCTCCCCAGGCACGTGGTGGACGGCCGCGTGTGCTTTACGCGGGCATCGGCCTGCTCGTGGCCTGCCTGGTCTTCTTCGGAGTGCGCGAGATGCATTCGACCGCGTCACCGGTAATCCCGAACGTCGTCGGCATGACCACTGCCGATGCCACCGCACGGATACGCCACGCGGGGATGACAGCGAGCCCCAGCACCGTCGACATCGCCGGAAAGCCGGCCGGCCGGGTCTTCAAGCAGACTCCGACGAGCGGGAAGAGCGGATCGAAGGGCGACCCCATCCGAATCTTCATCGCCT
>JAWWPE010000280.1:0-2991 GCA_033850895.1 Nocardioidaceae bacterium
ACGCGCAGTGGCATCGTGCCTGTCCCGCTCGACCCGCGGCTCACAGCGTATGAGCGCGACGCCATCATCGCCGACGTCGAGCCGTCGCATGTCGTCGACAGCCGTGCGGGACTCGATGCCCTGCTCCAAGGGCCAGTCGCCGACCTCGACCCTTGGCCGCGATGCCGCCCCATGCATTTCACGTCCGGGACCAGCGGACGTCCGAAGGGGGTGTGGTCCGGGATGTTCACCAGCGGTCACGCCGAGGAGGCGGTCCGCGAGGAGCGGGATCTCTGGGGTTTCGCCCCCGACGACGTACATCTCGTCGTGTCGCCGATCTATCACTCGGCTCCGCTGCGGTTCGCGACCGGGACCGTGCTCGCCGGAGGATCCATCGCGGTCCTCCCGACCTTCGACCCTGCGACGTTGATTGATGCCATCGACACGATCCGACCCACCTCGATGTTCTGCGTCCCAGCGCACCTGCAGCGACTGTTCGGCTGGCTCGAGGAGCACGACTCCCCCATCGACACCAGCTCGTTTCGCCTCGTCGCACACGCCGGCGCGCCATGCCCGGAGCCGATCCGCCGCCGCGCACATGAGCTGTTCGGTGAGCGGGCCGTCTGGGAGTTCTACGGGTCGACCGAGGGTCAGTTCACTGCCTGCCCGGCACCGGAGTGGCGTGCCCACCCCGGCACCGTCGGTCGAGCCCGGCCAGGACGAACCCTCAACGTGGACGAGAACGGCCAGCTCTGGTGCGCGGTGCCCGAGTGGGCACGCTTCACGTACTGGAACGACCCGGTGAAGACCGCAGACGCCTGGCGGGACTCCCCTGCCGGCCCGGCGTTCACGGTCGGAGACCTCGGCCGGATCGACGATGAAGGCTACGTCTACCTCGACTCACGTCGGGAGGACCTCATCATCAGCGGCGGGGTGAATGTCTATCCGAGCGAGGTCGAGGCGGCCCTGGACGGCACACCCGGGCTCGTCGAGGTGGCGGTGTTCGGCCGCGACGACGAGCGCTGGGGTCAGCGCGTCTGCGCGGCGTACGTCGGCGAGGTCAGCGAGCAGGCCCTCCGCGACGTCGCCGAATCCAGGCTGGCGCCGCCCAAGCGTCCCAAGACGTATGAACGCGTGCCGTCACTCCCGCGTACGGCCACCGGCAAGGTTCGTCGCACCGAGCTGTGAGTCGGCCCAACCCGCGAAGACTTCGCGTCGCGCGCCGACCTAGGCGCCGACGGCGGCCTCGTCGGCATAGCTGAACGCCTTGCGATAACGCTGCGGCGTGGTGCCACGGGCGGCCGCGAAGTGGTGCCGCAGTGTCGCAGCGTTGCCGAAACCGACCCTCGTGGAGATCTGCTCGACCGACAGCGTCGAGTTCTCCAACATCTCCTCGGCCAGGGCGAGGCGTTGAGTGGTGAGCCACTGCAAGGGCGTCGTGCCGGTCTCGTCCCGGAACCGCCGGGCAAACGTGCGGGGCGACATGTGGGCCTGGGCGGCCAGGCGCTCGACCGACAGCGGTTCGTCCAGCCGGTCAGCGGCCCAGGCCAGCAACGGTGCGAGTGTGTCGCACTCGGTCTGACCCATCGGGGTGCGTACGAACTGGGCCTGACCGCCATCTCGATGCGGTGGCACCACGATGCGCCGGGCGGTCGTGGTCGCGACCTTGGCGCCGAACACCTGGCGCATCAGGTGCAGACACGCGTCGATGCCGGCTGCCGAGCCGGCACCGGTGAGGACCAGGCCGTCCTCGACGTAGAGGACGTCGGCGTCGACGTGGGCAAGCGGGAAGCGCTCGGCCAGCAAGCGGCCGTAGCGCCAGTGGGTCGTGCACGTGCGGCCGTCGAGGAGGCCGGCCTCGCCCAGGATGAACACCCCCGTGCACGAGGCGAGCACGCGCGCCCCCCGGTCGTGCGCCGCGCGTACTGCGGCTGCGGCCTCGGGCGACGGGTCGAGGAAGTTCCGCTTGGCGGCGACCACGACCAGGTCGGCGTCGAGGGTCTCGTCGAGACCGCGGTCGATCACGTAGTCGTAGCCCGCGGTGCCCTTGATCCGGCCCGGGCGCGGTGTGCACACCACGTAGTCGAACAGCGGATTGTCGTCCTCGGGGTGATAGGGCTCGGCCCACACCTCACCGAGTACGCCGAGGGTGAACGGCTCTGCGCCGTCCTGCACGATCACTGCAACCTTCTTCATGGCACCATCGTCGCAGCCAGATGGCAGTAAATCAATGCAGCGTGGCATTACTGCCACTGGTGGCGGGATCTTTGACCTACGAGAATTACTGCCATGATGATCCTCCTGGCAGCAATCCTGGTCCTTGCTTCGGGAATCGCTCTCGTCCGTGCGATCCCGCATGACGGGTACGGCACCCGCCCGGCACCGCGTAGTCACATCGATCCGTTCGACCCGCGCCACCTCGTCTGAACCCCAGACGCACAGAACCCCCGGTCCGAATGGACCGGGGGTTCTGTGTCGAGACGGGACCTACGCGTCGCCGCCGGTCAGCTTCTCACGAAGCGCCTGGAGCGCCTCGTCCGAGGCGAGCGAGCCCTCCTGCTGCGGAGCCTCGCCGTCGCCGGCGGTGTCCGAGGAGTAGTTCGCGGCTTCACTGGCCTCGATGCTGGAGGCTTCGGCATCGATGATCTGCTTCTTGTGCGCTTCCCAGCGCTCGTGCGCCTCGGCGTACTGCTTCTCCCAGGTGGCGCGGGCCTCGTCGAAGCCGTCCTGCCACTCGCCGGTCTCGGGATCGAAACCTTCGGGGTAGATGTAGTTGCCCTCGGCGTCGTAGGACGACGTCATGCCGTAGAGCGTCGGGTCGAAGTCATCGCTGACGGCGGCCTCCGTCTCGTTGGCCTGCTTGAGCGACAGCGAGATGCGACGACGCTCGAGGTCGATGTCGATGATCTTGACCATGACGCTGTCGCCGATCTGGACGACCTGCTCAGGAATCTCGACGTGACGCTCGGCGAGCTCGGAGATGTGCACCAGGCCCTCGATGCCCTCTTCGAC
>JAWWPE010000288.1:0-3754 GCA_033850895.1 Nocardioidaceae bacterium
CTCAGCGGTGAGGCTCGCGGGACGGGTGCTCATGACAGCACCAGATCTGCGGCCTTGTCGCCGATCATGATCGACGGCGCATTCGTGTTGCCGCCGATGATCGACGGCATGATCGACGCATCTGCGACCCGCAGGCCCTCGATGCCTCTCACCTTGAGATCAGGTCCGACGACCGCTCGGTCGTCAATGCCCATACGACACGTGCCGACACCGTGATAGACCGTCGTGGCTCGGTTGAGGACCTCGGCCTTCATGTTCGCGGCGTCGTAGTCCGGACCGGGGTGCAGCTCGCCCTTCACGTTGTCGCCGAAGGCCGCCGACTTCATGATCTCGCGGATGATCTCGACGCCCTCGGCCAGCACCTGCTGGTCGCCCGGCTCGGCGAGATAGTTCATGTCGATCAGCGGAGCGGTGCTGGCGTCGGCGGACGCCAGCCGCAACGTGCCACGGCTGCGCGGATAGATCAGCGTCGACATGACGGTCATCGATCGGCGTTTGTCCACCACGTGTCGAACGGGGGCGTCCTGGTTGGGTGACGGGTAGGCCCATGGCAGGACGTGGAGCTGGAGGTCGGGGACGTCGGTCGCCAGCGACGTACGTACGAACGCCACCGTCTCGAACACCGAGTTCTCCAGGAACGAATGGCCGACCGTGAGCTCTCTGGCCAGGCCACGGGCGAAGTAGGAAGCCTTGCCCAGGTGCTTGGCATTCGGCATGGTCCAGGTCGTGGGTACGAACAGGTGGTCGTGCAAGTTCTCACCCACCGGGAGGTCGGCCTTGACCTCGATGCCGTGCTCCTTGAGGTGATCGGCGGGACCCACGCCCGAGAGAAGCAACAGCTGGGCCGAGCCGAATACGCCGGCCGACAGGATGACTTCCTTGCCCGCGCGGATCGTCCGTCGGCCGCCCTTGGCATCAATGACCTCGACACCGGTCGCCCGACCGTTCTCGATGTTGATCTTCTGCACGTGGACGAGCGGCTGGACCTGCAAGGTCGGCCGGTCGGCATTGGTGAGGTAGCCGCGCGACGACGAATAGCGCTTGCCGCCGGAGGCGCTCTGCTGGAAATGGCTGACGCCCTCTTGCTCGGCGGCGTTGTAGTCCTTGAGGATCTTGACGCCGAGAACGTCCGCGGTGGCCTGCTCGAACTGCAGCGCGGCCTCGGTCCGTTGGGTGTGACGGGTGACCTTGATCGGTCCACCCTCGCCGCGGTAGTCGTCGGCGCCGTCCTCGAAGTCCTCGACGCGCTTGTAGACCTCGTTGACCGAGTCGGCGTCCCAGCCGGCGTTGCCCTCGGCCGCCCAGGAGTCGTAGTTGGCCCGGTTGCCGCGCACCCACAACAGTCCGTTGACCGAGCTCGAACCGCCGACGACCTTGCCACGGGTCTGCGGGATGACCCGGTTGTTCATGTGCTTCTGGGGCGTCGTGTAGTAGCCCCAGTCGACCGTCGCCTTGATCTTGGGCTCGGAATGCATCGGCCCGATCATGCCTGGCTTGGTCACGAGCATCGCGGTGTCCTTCTTGCCCGCCTCGAGCAGGATCACGGATGCGCCGGACGCCGCGAGGCGTGACGCGACGGCGGATCCGGCAGATCCGGCACCGACGACGACGTAGTCAGCCTCGTTGCGGAGTTCAGTCTTGGCCATGGGTGTCCCTCTTGTCAGATGCGTTCGATGATGGTGCCCGATGCCTGCGCCCCTCCGGCACACATCGAGATCAGGGCGGTGCTGGCGTCGCGGCGCTCGAGCTCGTGCAGGGCGGTGGCCAGCAGCCGGGTGCCGGTCGAGCCGACGGGGTGGCCGAGGGCGATGGCGCCGCCGTTCACGTTGATCTTGTCCTCCGGAACGGCATGCACCTTGGCCCACGACATGACCACGCCGGCGAACGCCTCATTCACCTCGCAGATGTCGATGTCCGAGATCGACATCCCGGTGTCCTTGAGCAGCTTCTCGGTGGCCTGGACCGGTCCGTCGAGGTGGTAGTACGGATCGGCGCCGACCAGGCAGGACGAGATGATCCGAGCCCGTGGTGTGAGGCCGAGCGACTCAGCCAGGTCTGAATCCATGAGCAGCAGGGCGGAGGCGCCGTCGGAGATCTGCGACGACGTGCCAGCCGTGTGCGTGCCGTCTGGAAGTACGGGCTTGAGGTTGGCGAGCTTCTCCAGCGAGGTCTCGCGGATGCCTTGGTCGGAGTCGACGACCTGGGTGTCGCCGGTGGGCTTGCCATCCTCGCCGAGCACCGGCGCCTTGATGGCGAAGATCTCGCGGGCGAAGCGACCCTCGTCGCGTGCCGCGCCAGCCTTCTCCTGGGACCACAGGCCGAACGCGTCGACCTCGTCGCGCGAGAACCCGCGGTCGCGGACGATGCGGTCGGCGCCCTCGAACTGGTTGGGCAGATCAATCGACCAGTCATCGGGACGGGGGTCACCGGTGCCGGGCGGGACGTTGGCACCGAGTGGCACACGGGACATCGACTCGACACCACAGGCGATGCCGGCCTGGATGAGTCCGGCGCCGATCATCGCGTGAATCAGGTGCGTGGCTTGCTGGGCGGACGAGCACTGGGCATCGATCTGGGTCGACGCGGTGGCATTCGGCAGACCTGCGTGCATCCACGCACGGCGCACCATGTTGTTGGACTGCTCGCCCGCGGCGGTGACATTGCCGCCGATGACCTGGTCGATCAGATTGGCATCGATACCGGACCGCGAGATGACCTCGGCTTGGGTCATGCCGAGGAGCACGGCGGGGTGAAGTCCGGCAAGTACGCCGTTCCTCTTGCCCAGAGGCGTGCGGACGGCATCAACGATCACAGGGGTGCCCATAGGGTAAAACTAGAACACGTTCTCGTTAGATACAAGCCTTCCGAAACTTCTGAACCCGTGTCAGGATAAAGTAGAACGTGTTATAGAAACTCTAGGAGCTCACGTGACCACAACTTCCGACGCCTCCACCATTCCGGCAGGCTTCGACCCGACCGACCCGGGCATCAACGAGGCGGGCATCCCGCACGATGAGTTCCTCGAGATGCGGCTCACCGCGCCGGTGTTCTGGGTGGAACAGACGCCCGAAGCACGTGCAGGGATGCTGGGCGACTCGGGTTACTGGGCGATCAGCAAGCACGCGGACGTGTCGGCGATCTCGAAGAGCAAGGACTTCGTCACCAGCGAGAACGGTGCGATCATCCGCTTCGCCCCCGACATGACCCGCGACCAGGTGGAGATGCAGGGGGTCATGCTGATCAACCAGGACCCGCCTGTGCACACCGCGACGCGTTCGATCATCAGCCGCGGCTTCACCCCGCGTTCGATCGAGGCCCTGCGTGAAGGCCTCACCGAGCACGCCGTCGAGATCGTGCGCGAAGCGATCGAGCGTGGCGAGGGCGACTTCGTCGAAGAGGTCGCCGCCGAGCTGCCCCTCGTCGCGATTGCCAACCTGCTGGGCGTACCCCTGGAGGACCGCAAGAAGCTCTTCGAGTGGTCCAACCAGATGCTGGCCTACGACGACCCCGACTACGAGGGCGATCCCGAGACGGCAAGCATCGAGATCCTCAGCTACTTCATGGCTCTCGCCGAGCAGCGCAAGGCCGAGCCGAAGGACGACATCGTCACGAAGCTCGTCACGGCCGGCGAGGACGGCGAAGGAATGGCCTCGGACGAGTTCGGCTACTTCACCATCATCCTCGCCGTGGCCGGCAACGAGACCACCCGCAACGCGATCACCCACGGCATGAACGCGTTCTTCAACAACCCCGA
>JAWWPE010000329.1:0-3623 GCA_033850895.1 Nocardioidaceae bacterium
ACCTCGCCGGGGGCGGGTACGGCGGCCACCACGGACGGTCGCGCGGCGTGGACCACGTCGAGAGCGACCGCTACCCGGTCGACGGCTCGGTCTCCCCACGCACCCTGGACTCGGCTCTCGTCGACCGCGCGACGGCCTTCCGCTGCCGTGGCGAGGCCGGGTGGGGGATCCTCGAGTTCGCGCACTCCCGCAGCGGGAGCTACACCTACGCACCGTCGCTGCGGTGAACCTCCGACTCGACCCGCTCGCGGTCTCCGACGCTGCGGAGATGGTCGGCGTGCTCGCTGCTCCCGAGCTGTACGCCGTCACCGGTGGCGAGCCGCCCACCCTCGCCGAGCTGACGGAACGCTACCGACGACAGGTGGTCGGCAGCTCCGCCGACGGACGCGAGGAGTGGCTCAACTGGCTGGTGCGCGTCGACGACGAAGCGGTCGGCTTCGTCCAGGCAACGGTCACCGACGGGTCGCGCGCATCGATCGCCTGGGTGATCGGCCTTGCCTGGCAAGGACATGGCTACGCGACTGCCGCCGCGAGCGCGATGGTGGCACAGCTCCGCACTCGCGGCGTCACCGACGTTCGAGCCTCGATAGCGCCGGGACACGAGGCGTCGGAGCGAGTCGCCTCCCGGATCGGCCTCGTCGCCACCGAGCGGGTCGACGAGGACGGCGAACGGCTCTGGGTGAACCGTCAGGCGCCGCGGTAGGGAGAGAAGTCGGGCTTGCGCTTCTCGTTGAAGGCCTTGATGCCTTCCTTGGACTCGTCGGTCTCGCCGAACATGGTCAGCGTGGTGAGCGCCATGTTGCCGATGCTGACCATGTGCTCGGTGTCCATGTTGAACGACTGCTTGAGCACTTTCAGGGCCGTGGGTGAGAAGTCGAGCATGGTGTCGGCCCACTCGCGCACGGCGCTCTTGAGCTCCGCGGCCGGCACCACCTTGTTGACAAGTCCCCACTCGAGCGCCTGCTCGGGGGAGAGCCGGGTCAGCATGAACCACAGCTCGCGGGCGCGCTTCTCGCCGACCACGCGCGCCAGGTAGCCGGAGCCGAGGCCGGCGTCGAAGGAGCCGACGCGGGGACCGTTCTGCCCGAACGACGCCGTGTCCGCCGCGATGGTGAGGTCGCAGAGCACGTGCAGCACGTGGCCGCCGCCGATCGCGATCCCGTTGACGGCCGCGATCACCGGCTTGGGGCAGTCGCGGATCACGCGATGGAGGGACTCGACCTCGAAGAGCCCGCTCTGGGACGGCCCGTAGTCGCCGGTCTCCATCCGCTGCTTCTGGTCGCCACCGGCACAGAACGCCTTCTCGCCGGCGCCGGTCAGGCAGACCACCCCGACCTCGTCGCTGGCCCAGGCCCGCTTGAAGCTGAGCACCAGCTCGTCGACGGTCTGCGCGCGAAACGCGTTGAACCGCTCGGGCCGGTTGATGGTGATCGTGGCGAGGCCGTTGTCGACCTCGTAGAGCACGTCGGTGAACTCGTCCATGGGGGTGCGGCACCTTCCGTCTTATTGGTCTGACCATTGACGACTCTACGGGGCGGTACGGCGTCGCGGCAACCGGTCCTCCGCGCCACGGGCTCCGCTCGCCGCCCTACGAAGAGGTGGCGCGAGCGATCGTGAGCGCGCGTTCCCACCACAGCAGGTGGTCGGTCATGGTTGTCAGTCGCGGCTCGAGGGTCGCGAACACCTCGGTCGCGGATTCGCCACCGGTGCGCACCGCCGGGAACTGGGGTCCGAGGATGTGGACGCTCTCGCGCACCGAGACCATGTTGAGCTCGACGATGACCTGACGAAGTTGCTCGATGGCTCTGGATCCGCCGACGTTGCCGTAACCGACGAACGCGACGGGCTTGTGCTCGAACTCGGCGAAGTAGTGGTCCAGCACGTTCTTCAGCCCGGCGGAGTACCCGTGGTTGAACTCGTTGGTGAGGACGACGAAGCCGTCGGCAGCATCGAAGCGTTTGCCCAGATCGCGTTCGGCCTCACTGGTGTACTGCCGGCGCGCCAGGGCGGGTGGAGTGGGCAGGTCGTAGTCAGGCAGGGCGACGTCGCGGATGTCGACCAGCTCGACGTCGAGGTCGCTGCGCGCTTGCAGCGACCGTTGCAGCCACGCGGCGACCGGGTCGGCGAACCGGGTGGTGCGGGTGCTGGCGACGATGAGGGCGATGCGTGGCCGGTCGAGGTCCATGTCTGTGGTTCTCCTTGGTGGTTGGCCAGTGCGTTGCCGCGAGGGTGGCTCGGACGGCGGGAGCTACCTTGTCGGCGTGCCGGCTGATCGACCCCTGACGGCCGCGCGGGGTGACGCAGCATTCACTGTGCTGGGTGTGCAGCCACCCGGGCCGTCGTGCACACCCGGCCGGCCACCGCCCCCACCACGTCGACGAGGGCGGAGGTGCGACCGCGGTGCAGCACCTGTGCCGTGTACGCCGCGTGCGCGCCGCCGGGCGTCGGGCGCAGGAATGCCATGTGGATCGATGCGGTGACAAGGGGTGGGCCGTCCGTGGCGGCGAGCGTGGCGGCGGCGACGAGGTCGCTGACAGTGATCGCGATCCCTCCGTGCAGGTTGCGCATCGGGTTCTGCAGCCGCGGCGTGACCTCGAGCAGGTGGCCGTCGAGCTCGACCAGTCCGGCCAGGTCGTCCACGTCGTCGACCTGGTCGAGCACGATCGGGCTCTCGACGGTCGCCCTGTCGGCGGGGACGAACCGGCCGCGCTGGGTGCACGAAGCCACCAGCGTGCCGGCGTCGTCGTACACCCGGCCGACGGCGAAGCCACCGAGCCCGTCTGCGTGCACGGTGGTGGCCTCCGCGTGCAGCCGACCGGTTGCCGCCGCGAGGTCGCCGATCATGTCGAGGGTGATCTCGGTGCTCACGGACCAGTGGTCCGGCGGTCGGGACGCGATGATCGCGTAGCCGAGCACGTTGTCGATGAGCACCCCGAGCGAGCCGGCAGTCGTCAGCCCGTCGGAGCCGGAGAGCCAGGGCCCGACCGGCATCGAACCGCGCACCCGATCGCCGTCGACGTACACCCTGCCGACGCGGAACAACGCCTCGGGGCCGGCGTCGACGATCGGCAGCGGGACCGCGCTCATCCGCGGTCCGGGCCGACGTTGATCTCCGCGAAGCGGGTCCGTGTGGCCGGTGCCCACTGCGCGCGCAGCGCCTCGATCCGGCGGGCGACCCGGCGTCCGATCCAGTCGGGGAGCAGCGCCTCGGGAATCTGGGGGTCGGTGCGGGGGAGCTCCTGGTACTCGCTGAGCATCCGCACGTGGGTCAGCAGGGTCTCCTCGCCGTCACTCGGGTCGAGCCCGGCAACGGCGTCGAGCACCTGCTCGTAGTGGTTGTGCAGCGCGTCGAGGTCCCAGCCCCTGGCCACGATCTCGGCATCCGACTTCCCGATTCCCTGGGTCGTGCCCACGAGGGAGACGGTGTGCGCGGTCAGGTCGAGATCGTCGATCAGGGTGCGTACCTCGTCGGCTCGTTCGACGTGCGGGCTCAGCCAGAGGCCCGCCGACGGGTTGCCGAAGCCGGCCCAGGTGAGGCCGGCGTACAGCGGGCGGCGCGCGGCACGGTGCGACTGGGGGATCGTGGTCCACAGTGCCAGCCAGCTGCCGTCCCAGCTGCTGAA
>JAWWPE010000371.1:0-3586 GCA_033850895.1 Nocardioidaceae bacterium
GCGGCCCGGCCGCGGTGCCGAACAGGTATGACGTGGTGTCGACGCTGGCCACCCAGTCGCGCAGCGCCTCGTTGATGGCGTCCTTGAGCGTGCGGCTGCCACTGGTGACCGAGACGACCTCGGCGCCGAGCATCTTCATCCGTGCCACGTTGAGCGCCTGGCGCTGGGTGTCGACCTCGCCCATGTAGACCGTGCACTCGAGGTCGAGATAGGCACACGCCGTGGCGGCCGCGACACCGTGCTGCCCGGCGCCCGTCTCGGCGATGGCGCGGGGCTTGCCGATGCGCTTGGCCAACAGTGCCTGGCCGATCACGTTGCGGATCTTGTGGGCGCCGGTGTGGTTGAGGTCCTCGCGCTTGAGCAGGATGCGGGCACCGGCCACCTCGGAGAATCGGTGCGCCTCGTACAGCGGGCTCGGGATGTTGGCGTACTCCCGCAACATCCGGTCGAGCTCGGCGGTGAACGTGGGGTCGGCCTTGGCCTCTGTCCACGCTGCGGCCAGCTCGTCGAGGGGCGCGACGAGCGCCTCGGGCATGAATCGGCCACCGAACCGGCCGAAGTGGCCGGTCGCGTCCGGCTGGGCATACGTCATGGGAATGCTTTCAGGAAGTCGGGGCAGACGGGGGCGAGATGATCGGCTGACCCTTACCAGCGGTGTTGCAGAGCCGGGTGCGTGCCGGCGGCCACCAGGTCGGCGACGCTGGCGCGCGGATCGTCGCCGCGAACCAAGGTCTCCCCCACGAGCACGACGTGCGCACCGCTCTTGGCGTACTCGATGACATCGTGCGGACCACGTACGCCCGACTCGGCGACCTTGACCACACCGTCGGGTATCAGCGGCGACAGGCGTTCGAATGTGCCGCGGTCAACCTCGAGGGTCTTGAGGTTGCGGGCGTTGACACCGATCAGATCGGCACCGGCATCGATTGCTCGGCTGACCTCTTCCTCGTCGTGCACCTCGACCAAGGGGGTGAGTCCGATCGAACGGGAACGCTCGATCAGGCTCTCCAGTGCGATCTGCTCCAGCGCAGCCACGATGAGCAGGGCCATGTCGGCGCCGGCGGCGCGTGCTTCCCACAGCTGGTAGGAGGTCGTCATGAAATCCTTGCGGAGCACAGGTACGTCGACCATCCCGCGCACGGCACGCAGGTCGTCGAGGGTGCCACCGAATCGTCGCTGCTCGGTCAGCACGCTGATGGCGGCCGCGCCACCGGCGGCGTAGTCGGAGGCCAACGCGGCGGGGTCCTTGATCGTGGCGAGCTCACCCTTGCTGGGGCTGGAGCGCTTGACCTCGGCAATCACCGAGACACCATCGCCGCGGAACGCCGGCATCGGATCGAGAGCAGGGCGTTGCCGGGCGGCTTGCGTCTTGAGGTCGTCGAGTGGCGTCTTCGCCATCCGTTGCTGAAGGTCCTCGGCCACGCCGGCGAGGATGTCATCGAGCACAGTCATGGACCCTCCCCTTTGCCATCGGTGACCTCCATTCAAGAGTAGACCCGCGCGGCGTGCAGCATTTCAGGGGTTCAACTCCCGGCGGATATCACTATGCTCGGCGCATGACGACCAACGAACCGCCTCCTTCGTCCAACGAGCCTCAGGCTCCCACCAGCGACCTGCCGAGCTACGGCTCGGTGCAGCCGCCAGCACCGCCGGCCGGCTCAGTGCCTCCTCCGCCCGTCGGTGGACCGCCCTCGGCACCCGGTGGATACGGCGGACCACCCCCGCCGGCCGGGCCCCAGCAGAACCAGAAAGCGCTGTGGTCGATGATCCTCGGCATCGTCGGTCTGGTGTGCTGTGGCATCTTCGCCGGTATCCCTGCTCTGGTCCTGTCATCTCAGGCCAAGAAGGAGATCGCCACCTCGGGCGGGCAGCAGACTGGTAGCGGCATGGCGACGGCCGGGCTCGTCCTCGGCATTCTGTCGCTGGCCTCGACCGTGTTCAGCATCATTTACTACACCAGTCGTTGACACCAGCACCGGACCACGCATCACCGGAGGATCCTGGTGACGGCATGAGCCTCAACCGCAAGGCTCTGGCCAGTGTCGTCCTCGGTGCCGCCAGCTTCTTGTGCCTGTTCATGTTCCCGTTCGGCGCGTTCGCGCTGGGCATACCCGCGATCACGACGAGCATCCACGCCCGTCGCGAGATTGCCGACTCCGACGGGTCTGAGACCGGCGCCGACTGGGCGGTCACGGGACTGATCGTCGGCGGGGCCGGTCTCTTCTTCGGCATCATTGCGCTCGGCCTCAGTGCACTGCCCCATTCCTGAACCCGAAGGTGACGACGTGAGTCAACCCGTGCCGGTGCCGTCCAGCCAGGCGGCGATGTGGTCGATGGTGATCGGCATCGCGGCGATTCCGATCGGCATCTGTGCTGGCAAGTGGGGGCTTGCTCCCTTCCTCCTCGGCGGTACGGCCATGGTGCTCGGCATCGTGGCCCTGGGGCGCATCAGGCATTCACAAGGGCGACAGAAGGGTCGTCCCCAGGCGTGGCTGGGCATCGTGCTGGGCACGCTGATGTGCCTCGTCGGCATCGTGATCGCGTTGCTGACCGTGGTCACCGACTTCTTCGTGTGGATCGCTCAGATCCTGTGAGGGCCTAGGGGGCGAGCCACGAGCCCCAAGGCGCGTTGCGGACCACCGCGAACACCACGATGAGCGCGAGCACTGCGTAGCCGGTCTTGGCGCTCAGCACGATCATCCGGTCGCGCCGACCCTGGGCGCGTCTAACCACCCAGAGGACCCAGGCAACGCTGAGCGTCGCCACCAGTGCAACCGCGAGAATGTTGCTGCTGATCGCCCCCACGAAGTCGCCGCGCGTGAGGTCGTTGACGGCGCGCAACCCGCCGCAGCCGGGGCAGGGCTTGCCGGTCAGCGCGAGGAACGGGCAATAGCCGTAGCTGCCCGAGCTGTGCGGGTCGTGGAAGTGAAGCAACGCAGCCGCGCCGACACCGAGCAGTCCTACCGCGGCGGGATCACGCAGCAGTGTGGTGCCACGGGTGCTTGCAGTCATCTGGGCTGACATGATGCTCAGGCCGACACCACGACCGTGCCGACAACCTTGTCGTGGAGAGCCTGGTGCTTGTCGTCCCAAAGGGGCCAGAGCAGGTTGAGATAACACGTGAAAGTGGACAGCAGCCCCACCAGCAGGTAGCGGCCGAACCCGAGCCCGGCACCCGTAGGCTGACCGGTCTCTAGCTTGACCACCTTGATGCCAACGATCTTCATGCCAAGGCTTTGTCCCTTGCGACCCTGGCGAAACGCGAAATTCCAGATGGCGAACGCAAAGTACGCGGCGTAGGCCGCACCGATCAGCACATACCCGAGCGGGCTCTCGCCCGTAATCGTCGTGTAGCCGTCGGCATCCACGGTCGACGTGCCAGTCACGCCGAGCACAACACCCCCGGCGATGGCGAATGGCACAGCCACCAGGATGGCGAACAGGCCGTCAAGGAGGTAGGCGCCCACGCGGCTCCACCAGCCGGCATACGAACCGGTGGGAGTCTGGCCATAGTTCTGAGGAACGTAGCCCGGCGGGGGCTGCTGGCCGTACGTCGGCGGCGGCTGGTAACCGGGAGGGGGCGGCG
>JAWWPE010000419.1:0-3402 GCA_033850895.1 Nocardioidaceae bacterium
GGTTGGGATTGCCACCGGATTCGCCGCCGGCCGGGCCGCGAAGGCCCGCGACTCCGGCGAGGATGCCGCGGGGGTCGCCGAAGCAGCCCGGCGCGCGGGGGAGTCGTCGACGTGTCTGCTGTACGTCGACACCCTCGAATACCTCAAACGCGGTGGCCGCGTGGGAGCGGCGGCGGCACTGATCGGGTCCGCCCTGGCGGTCAAACCGATCCTGACGATTCGGGACGGCCTCGTGGTGCCGCTCGAGCGCGTACGCACACAGGCCAAGGCGCTGGCGCGGCTCGAAGCCCTCGCCGTCGAGAGCGCCCAGGCGTGTGACAAGGGATTCCAGGTCGGTGTGCAGCACCTGTCGAGCCCGGGTGTCGCCGAGGCCGTGGCTGGGCGTCTCTCGACCGCGCTCGGCATCGACTCCATCGCCGTCGACGAGGTCGGTGCGTCGATCGGCGCGCATGTCGGTCCAGGAATGATCTCGGTCTCCGTCACGCCGTTCTGCTGAGGTTTTCCACGCCGACGTGCCGCACGACCCACATCCACAGCGGCGATCGACGTACGAACGCAAGGCCGGCGTGCGTGCGTACGTTCCTTGAGTGAGACCCCCACTCAAGCCCGACGAGACCCGCGCAGAGATCGCACGTCGCCGCCTCGCTCAGCTCGCCGCCTCATTCGATGCCCAGCTCCCGCCGGACGCGGCACCGGACACTGTCGCACCGCGCCGGATCGAGATCCCGCACATCAAGGTGCTGGCGACGCTCGCGGTGGCCGCGTCAGTGCTGCTGGTCTGGTGGTTGCTGTCGGGTCGCCCGCACGCGAGCGGTCCGGACGAGCCGCTCGCATTCACGCCAACGAGCAGCGCATCTGCGCCATCGGGCGCGTCGCCCGGCACGGCGACCGAGCAGCCGACCGAGGAGCTCGTCATCGACGTCGTCGGCAAGGTGCGCAAGCCGGGCATCGTCACTGTCCCGAAGGGTTCACGGGTCTACGAGGCGATCGAGGCGGCCGGGGGCTTGAAGGGCAACGTCGACACGAGCTCGGTCAACATGGCGCGAGTCCTCACCGACGGCGAGCAGATCCTGATCGGCAGGACGCCGGCCGCGGTGCCGGGCCCTGCCGGTGGTGGGACGGGCGGGACGGCGCCGCCCGCTCCGACGGCGAAGATCAACCTCAACACCGCGACCGCCGAGCAGCTCGACACGCTGCCCGGGGTCGGGCCTGTCACCGCCCAGGCGATCTTGTCGTGGCGACAGGAGAACGGACGATTTACCTCCGTCGATGACCTGCTCGACGTCAAGGGCATCGGCGACGCGACGCTGGCGAACCTCCGCAACCTCGTCACGGTGTGATGCACGACCTGCGGATGGTCCCGCCGGCGCTCGCCGGCTGGGGCGTCGCCGCTGTGCTCGTGACCGCGGACTCGAAGGTTGCTCTCGGTATGACCGTCGCCGCCGTGTTGTCGGCAGGCGCACTCCTGCAGCTGCGCTCGCGTCGCCTGCCCGTCGTGGTGACAGCTGTCTGCGTGGCCGCGATCTCCGCCTCCTGTTCCTGGCGGCTCACCACGATCGAGCACTCTCCGCTCGCGGCGCTGGCGAGTCGCCATCAGGTGGCAACGCTCGACCTGCAGATCGCGCGAGATCCGTCGACGTTCACCCAGCACGGTCAGCTGTCGACGGTGGTCGAGGTGCTCGTACGCCGCGTGGCGACGTCCCGGGCGGACCTGCGCACTCGTGACCACGCGACGGCGTTCCTGAAAGGTGCACCCACCGACCTGGTGGTTGGCCGACACCTGAGCGTTCGGGGCCGGTTGATGCCTTCGGACTCATCCGATGAGGCCGCGCTGATCGACGTGATCACCCGCGGGCCCGCCGTCCGCGCGAGCTGGTGGTGGGAAGCATCCGAGCACGTACGCGAAGGCATACGTCGCTCGGTCGAACGCACCGGCACGGAGCAGCGGGCACTCGTGCCGGCGCTGGTCGACGGCGACGACAGTCGGATCAGCGATCTGGTCAAGGACGACTTCCGGCGTAGTGGGCTGACGCATTTGATGGCGGTGTCCGGCACGAACCTGACGATCGTCCTGGCTGTGCTGCTCGTCGTCGGCAAGGCCGCTGGAGTTCGTCGCCGCGGGCTCTGGGTGCTGGGTGCGTTGTCGATCATCGGTTTCGTGCTGCTGGCCAGACCCGATCCGAGCGTCGTCCGGGCCGCTGGAATGGGCGTCGTCGGAGTCGCTGCACTGGGCTACGGCGACCGGGGTGGGATTCGGGCGCTGGCCTGGGCGATCATAGGCTTGCTGTTCATCGACCCGTGGCTGGCTCGCTCGGCCGGATTCATCCTGTCGGTCTGCGCCACCGCCGGCATCCTGCTGCTGGCTCCGGTGCTCGCGCGTCCCCTGTTCAGGTGGATGCCGCGATGGTGCGCGCTGGCGCTTGCCGTGCCCCTGGCGGCCCAGCTGTCCTGCACCCCGGCGATCGCTGCGATCTCTGGCCAGATATCGCTGGTCGCCGTAGTGGCCAACATCTTCGCCGGACCGGTCGTGGCGCCGGCGACGGTCGCCGGATTGCTCGGCGGGGTCGTCGCTCTCGTCTCGGTGCCGCTGAGCCATCCCATCGGCTGGTTCGCCGCGGCGTGTGCGAGCTGGATCCTCGAAGTGGCACATCGATCGGCGGCGCTCGATGCGGCGTCCCTCACCTGGCACGGTCCGTGGCAGCTGCTGATCGTGCTTGTACCACTAACGACCTGGGCGATCTTCCACATCTCCTCGCGACCGGTGCTGTTCGTCGGCCTCTCGCTCGGCCTGGTGATCGCGGTGTGGCGGCCCCCCGAGACAGGTTGGCCTCCAGCGGGCTGGCTGATGGTCGCCTGCGACATCGGTCAGGGCGATGCCACCGTCCTCGACGCGGGTCACGGGTCTGCGGTGGTGGTGGACGCCGGGCCCGATCCCGCCGCGGTGGACCGGTGCCTCGATCGGCTCGACATCCACCGCGTGCTGCTCATGGTGTTCACCCACGGCCACGCCGATCACATCGACGGCTGGCCAGGCGTGGTCCGCGGTCGTGAGGTCGACGAGATCGCCGTCGGTCCCACCGGTGGTCCGGGTGACGCGGACATTCCTCGTCACGTCGCCGTTCCGGGCGAGAGGTTCTCGCTGGGCGGCATTCACGCCGAGGTGTTGTGGCCTCCGCCGTCGCCGCCGGTCAAAGTCACCGACATCGCCGGATCCGGTCCGAACAACCTCAGTGTCGTGCTGGCGGTGGAGGTGCGGGGCGTACGTCTGCTGTTGACGGGTGACATCGAGCCGGAGGCCCAGGACAAGCTGCTGCGAGCCCACCCCGATCTGCACGCCGATGTGATCAAGATGCCGCACCACGGGAGCGCGCGGCAGTCCTCGGCGTTCTTCGACGCGGTCGG